>DASVWG010000094.1:0-3927 GCA_036389695.1 Pyrinomonadaceae bacterium | reverse complement strand
AGCTTGTCGCCATACATCGAAAGCGACGTGTCGAGCAGCAAAACGACGCGTTTCGGCTGTCGCGCGGCGTTCGGGTTCGAGGCAAAAACGGCTTGCGCCTGAAAAAATCCGTCGGCGTTTTTTTCGGCGAGTCGCGGGTCGCGCAAATCGTAAGCGGAAATACGTTCGGGCGCGCGGTAGGCGATGACCGAAAGCGAATTTTCGCCCGCGTTTATTCGATAATCAAAGGAAAAATCGTCTTTCAATTCCACGTTTGCGGCGCGAAATTCGCCGACGAATTCGCCAGCTTCCGATTTTGAAATCTGCAAAGGATAAGCCGGATTTTCCGGCAGAAGCGGCGCAAACGGGTAATCACTCAAAACGCGGATTTTCAGATTCAGCTCGCCGACTGTCTGCGTTTCGCCATAAGCCGGTTTTAAGGGAAACGTGAAATGCGAAGTCAGATTTTCGACCGGCAAATCCTCGGTATATTCCATTTCCAGACGCTTTGTGCCGTAAGCGTTAATCGGAAAAATACGAGCGGAAAAGCCCGCGCTCGATTCGGTTTCGTCGGTTGACTGCAAAATTCCGGGGTCAACGCGCGCCTGCTTGATTTCGCCGTAAATCTGATTGGCGCGGCGGCGCTCCATCATCACGCCCGGAATCCGCAAATCGTTGTCCCAGACGGCGAAATCCGAAATCAGAGATTTTTTCGGCAGCGCGAAAACGTATTTTCCTTCCAAAGTCTGAATAGTGTGATTATCGAAAATCTGCAAAACTTTAACGGCGGCGTGCTGGTTGTCAATCGTAATCTCGACGTTCATCACCGCGAGCGACAAAACTTTCGCGTCGGGCTTTCCCGCGGGCAGCGGAATCAAAACGCCCGATTGCGCGGAAGCGAGAGAAAAGATAAGCAGGATTTTCACCGCAGAGGCGCAGAGACGCAGAGAAAAGAATTTAAGGCAAAAGGCAAAAGTGAAAAGGTAAAAATCCCTTTTCACTTTGAAATTCTTTTTCGCTTTTGCCTTTTGCCTTTTACCTTTTGCCTTAAAAATGTTCATTCGCTTTCACCTTTTTACAATCAAATTTTCCGGGCGTTTATCTCAGCAGCCGACCGTTCCGAAGACGGCGACTTCGCGGACGATTTCGCCTTTTTCAGCCGGCGAAGAAAGAAAAAGACGATGATTGGTCACGTTATAATGGTTGGTTAAATTGAGCAGGAAATCCGGCTTGCCGTCTTTGTCCAAATCGCCGACCCAGCATAAATCCCAGCCGCAGTCGTCACAGCCGCCTTGCTCGTAAATTGTTTGTTTTATATTTCCCGACGAAATAATCATTTTTGATTTTCCGGTCAGATATTCCGCGCCGTCCTCGGTCGCGTCTTCGACCGCGAGCGTGTATTTTTTTCCGTTCAGCTCAAACTGCCGTCGATATTTCCGGTTGATGCCGTCCGATTCGGTTTCCATTCCGTCGAAAAGCGTTTTCACTTCGCCCGCCCGCAGCATCTCGGCGTTTTTCAGCAGAAACACATTGGGCAATTTATGATTTGTGCTGACTCTTTTTCCGCTCCGGTTGCCGGAATCTTCGGCATACATAAAATCCGGCACGGCTTTGATTTTGACGGTCGTCGCCAGCAGAAAATACTTGTTTTTCTTCCGGTAAAGCCCCAGCCATTTTTTGCTCGTGCCGGTTTTAAATTCGACGTCTTCGCCGTGAAAATCGCCGTGCATCAAAAGCTTGATTTTGTGCGTCGGCTCGGGCGTTTCCGTTTCGTCAAGCGGCGGCGACTCAACCGGAGCATCCGCCTGAACCGAAGCTTGCGCCGCAGGCTGCTCCGCCGGTTCTTCTTTGCAATCTTCTTCTAAAGAGCTTGTCTCGGCGCAATTTGCGCCGATTAAAACAAGCAGAAACAGCGCTCCTGTCAGAATCTTTTTCATTCGCTTTCACCTCCGGCGAAATAATTTTTATTGACGCGCGCGATGCCGCTAGTCGTGCCGAAATAAACGTTTTCGGCGTCGCCCGCGATGCTCAGGACGGTTTCGGCGGGCAGAATATCGCGCACATTTTTCCATTGCTGCGTTTGTAAATCGAGAATTTTCACGCCTTCCAGCGTGCCGAAATAAACTCGCGCGCCGTCGCTGAAAATCGCGTTCGGATTGACGACGAATTTTTGCGTCTCGCTTTCAAAAGCGCGGATTTCGCCCGACGGCAAAAGCTCGAAAACGCCGCCGCCGTAAGTTCCGATAAAAATTCTCTCGCCTGCCGCGCAGAGCGCCGTCACCCAGTTGGTTTTCAGGTTCGAATTCGTGTCTTTGAACGTGCGCGCGACGCGATTATTCCGGATTTCCGCCAAGCCGCCGAGCGTTCCGGCGTAAAGCTTTCCACCGGTTTGCAAAATCGTATAAGTGCTGTTGTTCGGCAGCCCGTTGATGGCTGACAGAACGCGGAATTTGCCGTTTTCGCGAAAAGCCAAACCTTTCGACGTGGCTATCCAATCAGCGGAAAAATGCGTTACGGAATTACCGGGCAAGCCGTCTTTTTTCGTCAGATTTTCGACGGAAAAATCCGTTTTCAAACGAATCAAACCGCCTGAAGCGGCGGCGAAAATTTCGTCGTCGCGCGCTGCAAGAAAATTTATTTCGCGCACGGTTTCGGATTCGACATGTTTCAGTTTTTTGCCGTCGGCGGCGAAAACGTCGATGCCGCGACGGAAAGTTCCGACCCATAGATTTTCACGTTTGTCGAAGGCGAGAGCGGAAACGAAATTGTCGGTCAGCGAATTGTTTTCGGCTTGATGAAAAGACGAAATTTTTACATTGCCCGCGAGCGAAACGCCTTGATTCGATAAAAGCCAAAGCTTTTCGTCAAGCGAAACGAAACGCGAGTTTTGCAGATTTTGCGCGGCGGAAAATTCTTTGAGCGACGCGTCGAAAGTGAAAATTTCGCCGTTGTCTTTAGCAAGAAAAATTTGATTTTTTTCGAGCGCCAGGCTCGAAAGCGTCGGCAAAACAGCGAGCGTGTGAAAGGCTTTGTCCTGCAAAACCGATAAGCCGAAATCGGTGGCGACGTAAAGATTTTTGTCTTTGACAGCGATGCCGACGACGCGATTGGAAGGCAAGCCTTCGGCGGTCGTCCAGTTCGTCCAGATGTCGTTTTCGTAAATCCGCAAGCCGTTGTTAAACGTTCCGACAAAAAGCTTCGCGTCCTTTTTGTACAAACAATTTATCGCGGAAATCCGTGTTTTTTCGGCTTTGATTTCGGAAAATTTCTGACCGTCGAATTCAATCAAGCCGCCGTCGAAAGTTCCGATTAAAAGCTTTCCGTCCGCTTCGAGAAACGCGGTCACGGCTTGCGCGCGGCGGTCTGTCCAGACGTAGCTTTCAAAATTTTCGCCGTCGAAAGTAACCAGATTTTTCGTCTGCGTGCCGATAAAAAGCTTGTCTTTAAAAACCGCGAGCGCCGTCAAATCGCTTTCGGGCAAGCCGTCCAGAACGGTGAAGTGCCGCAGGATTTTTCCGTCTTCGGCAAACTGCACGAGTCCGCCGCCGGTCGCCGCGAAATAAGATTCGCGAAATTTAACGAAATCCCGGACGGCGCTCGTGTTTTGCAGAATTTGGACGTGTGGAGAAAGGTGAGGCGTGAGAGCCTTTTTTTCAAAAGGCACGCTGTTTTGTTCTATCAGGCGGGCGCGTTCATCGGCGAGCATTTTTTGGACGGAGCCGTAGATTCTGAAAATATGAAAAACGACAAAGCTTAAAATCAGCAAAACAAGCGCCAGATAAAAGATTTTTTTAAACGGTAATCGCATAACTTGCCAGCGATTATCAACGATTAAAATCCGGGTTTGAACGGGCTAATCAACAAGCTTCGGGAAGGTTTACGCGGAATGTCGAATGTGGATTTCCACAGTCAGAACCGCCTGCGGTAGCGGGCGGTTGAACATTAGCA
>DASVWG010000093.1:0-4443 GCA_036389695.1 Pyrinomonadaceae bacterium | reverse complement strand
CGCTTATCACGCGCACGCTGCTTTTGTTCAGCAGTTCCAGAGGCTTTTCGATAAAGCCCAGAATCTTGTTTTTTAAAGGCACGACGGCGTAAAAAGCCTTGCCCGCCAGAAGCGTGTCGAAAGTCTGCTCAAAATCACGACAGCACAAAATCTCCGCGCCCGCGCCGACGATTTCGCGAGCCGCCGCTTCGCTGTAAGAGCCTTCGATGCCTTGAATCGCTACTTTTTTCATCCGAAAATTTTCGTTCCTTTATCGACGATTTTGCCGACTGCTTCGACCTGTATCTGACGGCATTCCTGAATAATCCGTTTAAAAATCCGCACGATTGAATCGCTTTCCAGAACGCTTTTGCTGCTCGCGCAGGCTTTTCGCAAAATTGCGTCTTCGCGCTCCAAATCCACAACCGGTAAGCCCGCCCTGGCTTTCAAAATGCCGATTTTCTGCGCGACGCGCGCGCGCTGGTTAATTAAATTCACGATTTCCGCGTCGATTGCGTCAATCTCGTTTCGCCATTCGTCCAGTTTCATTTCTTTTTCGCCTCCAAAAACAAAAAAGCCGTGAATTTTATCTTCACGGCTTCGGGTCTTGAAATTTTGCTTTTCTTTTAATTTTTGATACGCAAAACCTCGCCTTCAGCCGTTACGCTAAAGTAAAAGCTAAAATAAAAGCTAAAGGTCGAAGTGTAGTTTCGCATTTTAATTTCTGTCGACTTTTGAACTCGCTTCAAAAGTTTTATGAATTTAGCTTAACTTGAAACAAATGTCAAACTTTTTTTTCAGGTTCGATGAAATCCGCGCTCGATGTCTTTCATCGTCAGGCGCAAAATCACCGGTCGCCCGTGCGGGCAGGTCGTCGGCGAAGACGTGATTAAAAGGCGGTCAATCAGCCACTGCATTTTTTCCGGCGTCAGCTTCATATTCACTTTGACGGCGGCTTTGCAGGCAAGCGACGCGGCAATCGAATCGCGAATATTCTGCTTCGCAGAGCCGCGTTTTTCCGCGTCGACCGTGTCGAGAATTTCCGCCAGAAGGTTTCTGACTTCCGACGGCGGCAAATCCGTCGGAACGGCTTTTATCGCAATCGTTCTGCCCGAAAGACGCATCAGACCGAAACCGACGGCTTCCAGCTCCGCTTCGACTTCGCCGAACGCGGCGGCTTGCGCGGGCGTTAAATCCAGCGTTTCCGGAAGGAGCAGATTTTGCGCTTCGATGCGTCTTTCCGTTTCCTTTTTCCTGAATTTATCAAACAAAATCCGCTCGTGCGCCACGTGCTGGTCAATCAAAAGCATTCCTTCGTCATCAACGGCGATAATGTAGCTTTCGTGCAGCTGCCCGATTGGACGGATTTTCGCCGACGAAAGATTTTCCGGCTCGATTGATTTCGGCAGTTTTTCGGCGGAATTGACCGGCGGCAAAACATTGTAAGTGCTGAGTGCCGAGTGCTGAGTGCTGAGTTTTTCATTTGCAGTTCCAGATTTGAAATTTGAAATTTCGTTTCGGTCTCCGGTCTCAGCCGCGAAGCCTGCTCTTTGGTCTTCGGAAAACCAGTCCGAGGCATTAAATGATTCCGCCGCGTTCGTTTCCCTGTTTTGCGCGGCTCGTTCAAAATCGTCTGACGAAACGGGCGTTTCAAAATTCTGCGCCTGACTCTCCGTTTCGATATTCTGCGAAGCGAAATTTTGCTCGAAATTCTCCCGGCTCCCGGCTCCGGACTCTCGACTAAACTCCGGCGTTTCAACGGCGAATTCTATTTTCTGCTGGAAATTTTCCTTTGTTTCATTCGAGGTATTTGAATAATTTTCTTTCTCGAATTTCGCCTCAAAATCCTCCGCGTCTCTGCGCCCGCGCGTCTCCGCGTCAAGAATCTCCTGGCGCACGATTCCCGCGTTCGCCAGCGCGAGGCGAATCGCTTCGGCGATTGATTCCTTGACGGCTTCCGAGCGGCGAAAACGGACTTCGGTTTTTGCCGGATGGACGTTGACGTCGATTTCCTCGTGCGGAATTTCCAGAAACAAAAACGCGACCGGATAAACGCCGTGCGGCAGCACCGAGCGAAAGCCTTCCAAAAGACCGCCCGCGATAATTTTGTCGCGCACGAAACGCCCGTTGATGAAAAAATACTGCGCGTCGCGCGTCGTCCGCCTTTCGCGCGGCGCGGAAACGTAGCCGTGAATTTTGGCGACGTATTCGCGCCCGCCCGCCACCGGCAGAAGGCTTTCAATCAGATTCGCGCCGAAAATCTGAAAAGCCCTTTCGCGCAAATCTTTCGCGGGCGAAACGCGCAAAACTTCCCTTCCGTTATTGGTCAGCGTAAACGCAATCGACGGATTTGCCAGCGCGTAGTGCGTCACAATGTTCGTCAGATGATAATTTTCCGTCGCTTCCGAGCGCATAAATTTGCGCCGCGCCGGCGTGTTAAAAAACAAATCGCGCACGGAAATCGTCGTTCCGGTCGTGCGCGCCGCGTCTTTGACATCAATCAAGCGCCCGCCTTCGATATAAACGCGCGTCGCGGCTGCGTCCTCAAAGGTTTTCGTAATAAGCTCGACCTTGGCGACCGACGCAATCGAAGCCAGCGCTTCGCCGCGAAAGCCGAGCGTCTGAATTTTTCCCAAATCTTCGAGCGTCTGAATCTTCGAAGTCGCGTGACGCTCAAAAGCCAGAACCGCATCGTCGCGCATCATTCCGTGCCCGTCGTCCGCCACGCGCATCAAACGCCGACCGCCGAGCTCGATATCAATCTGCAAGCGGCTCGCGCCCGCGTCCAGAGCGTTTTCCAGCAATTCCTTGATAACCGACGCCGGACGCTCGACGACTTCGCCCGCCGCGATTTGATTTGCCAGATTGTCAGGTAAAATTTTTATTTTATTCATTACAAATATAAAATCTGATGCCGTTTTTCTTCCGCGTCAACCGCTTCGTAAAGCCATTCGATAAAATTTTCGCCGTAAAGATTCAGAAAACAAGTCGCGTTCAGCGTGCGCTCCTGCAAGGCTTTGTGCGGCAGAAGCGCGTTGAAAAGCGTTTCGAGGCGGCGACGCGCGGTTTCGTCTTTGAGGATTTCGGCGCGGTAGAATTTTTTACGCAGCGCGCCGATGTGATACATAATCTTGCGCCGCCTAGTCGCCAGATTCGGCGATAAAGTCGGCTGGCTTTCCAGCAATTTGCGGTCTAAGCGGTTAAGCTGCGTGTTGATGATTTCCTCGACTTCGGCAAATTCGCGCGCCGTGCCGTCGGCTAAAAAGTTTTCGACAATCGAAGCGAAAATATTTTCCTGTCCATTAAATAAATCTTTGAATTTGAGATTGTAGCGCGCGAGCGTGCGGGCGTGTTTGCGTTCGATAATCGTAAAGCTGGCGCGGTGACGAATCGGCGTTGCCGGACGATTCAGGATTCGATAAATCTCCGCGTTTTGCGCGAAATAGGCTATTTCCGCCGCGCCGCCGAAATAGCAGACGGTCGGCAAAAGAAAATCCTGCACGACGGGACGCGCGAGCGCGTTCGGGCTTAAGCTTTGCGGCGAGTTTTCGGCGATTTCGATTAACTGGTCGAGCGTAAATTCCCCGCGCGCGTCTTTCGCTTTGAAATTATTTTCCCTTGTTTTTTTCAAAGCCAGCCGTTTTCCGTTTTCGTCGAGCAGGAAAAACGGGAAGAAATCTTCTTCGACCAAAACCTGCGCGCCATAATTTTCCGCTTTCAATTCCTTTGTTCTGGCGAGCAAAGCCGCGCGAACACGGTCGGAATTTTTGACGATTTCCGAGAAAACCGGCGCGGCGAGTTTTTTTAGTTTTTCGTTTAAAGGCGAAAAAATTATCAAGCCTTTCCCGGCAAAAATTTTGGCGATGAAGCGGGCAAAGCTCGTCGAAAAGGTTTCGCCCGCGCGGTAAGTTTCGCTCAAAAGCTTTTCGAGCGCGCTCGTAAATTCCGCGCGCGGCAGATTTTCCAGAAGCTCTCTGATTGTTTTTTCAATCGTCGCGTCTAAATGAATCGAGCCGACAGGCTGATTTTCGGTGTAATTTTCGGGCGTGTTTCGGACGTCGAATAATTTTCCGGCTTTATCAATCGCGAAAGTTTTCTTTACTTCGTCAAAATCGTGGTCTTCTTCGGCAATCCAGAAAACGGGCACGGCTTTGATGTTTTGTTTTTGTAAATCTGCGGCGAGACGCGCGGCGGAAAGGGCTTTGTAAACGGTGTAGAGCGCGCCGGAAAAAAGTCCGGCTTGCTGTCCGGTCACGACCGCGACCGTCTCTTTTTCGCGCAGCAAATTTATATTTTCCAGCGTTTTCGCGCCCGCGCCAAAACTCCGGTTCGTTTCTTCCAGCGCGTCGCACAGAGCGTCGCGGTCAATTTTATAATTTTCCAGAACTTTCGCGGCGACGTCGGCGAGAGGAGTTTGTTTTTCAGGATAAAACCGGAAAATGTTTGGAGAATCCGCCTGAAAAT
>DASVWG010000092.1:0-9320 GCA_036389695.1 Pyrinomonadaceae bacterium | reverse complement strand
GTTTCCACGACGAATTCAAAGGCGATTTTGCCGCCTTCCTTGACGGCGGGCGTCGATTTTTGAATTGCGCCAATCGCCTGCAAACGCTCGCGCACGCTGTTGACGTTGACGCCTCGTTCGGCGAGTTCGGGCGCGGGCGCGAAAGTGAAAAGATACAGCGAATTTTGAGTTGAAGTTTTTTGATTTGGCGGCGGCTCGGTTTCCGGCGGCTCAATGGTTTCGCCCGTTTCCGCGTCGAGCGTCAGAGATACCAGCAAATTTATTTCGGCTTCGATTGGCGGAATTTCGGCGTCGGCGCGGCGCGCGGCGACGATTTCTTCGAGTTTTTTCGTGCTTTCGATAAGAGCGTGCAAGCCTTCTTCCGTAAAAGCGGTTTGCCCGTCACGCAGCAGGCGCAGATAGCTTTCCATGAAATGCGCGAGCGTTTCGGCTGCCGAGACGTTCGCCATCGCCGAAATGCCTTTAATCGTGTGAAAGCTGCGGAAAAGCTCGTTGAGAGCGTTTTTTTCGATTGCCCGACCTGCCGCGAGCGAGTCTTCGAGCGCGAGCAGGTTTCGCCTGACGCTGCGCAGATGCTCGTCCGATTCGGCGTAGTAATCGTCGAGAAACTGCTCAAAAAACTGCGCGTTGAATTCATTTTCGGGCATAAAGCAAGTTTGCCTTCGAAGCCTAGCCGTTTGCCAGCAATTTACCGGCTTGCTCGACCAAATCCTGCGGCGTAAAGGGTTTGGTCAGATAAACGTTAGCGCCTGCATTCAGCGCCTGCGCGCGGCTGGCTTCATCGCCTCTGGTCGTGACGACGCAAATCGGAATCCGTTTGTAAACCTGATGCCCGCGCACAAATTCAATGACCTCGATGCCGTGGATGTCCGGCATATTTAAATCCAGAAACATCAGGCTCACGGGCGCGAGCGCGAGGCGTTCGATGGCTTCGAGTCCATTATTCGCTTCCTCAAACTCGACGTCGCGCAAGCCTCTCAGCGACGAAATCATCATTCGCCTAATCGTCGGCGAGTCGTCAACCACCAGAATTCTTTTCATCAATTTGTATTACTTATCCAAAATGAAATGTCGGCGGCTCTTTACCTGTAAAAATGAGATAAAAACCTTTTTTTATGTCAAGAATTCTAACACTCGCACTTTGTTTTAACAACCTCGAACGAACGCCGGTCAGGGTCGGATTTCAGAGCGATTTTCGCGGCAATAATTCATTTCTCATATATTGAATTTGGATTTGCGACAACATTTATGCGGCGAACAGTCGAAACTGAGGGTAAAGAATAATTATATAAAAGGTCGATACAGCTAAAAACCGTAACGACAAATAAAAAGGCTCCGCCGGAAATAAGGGCGAAGCCTTTTTTTATTATTGAAACCGCGGCTTTATCTGACGAACGAGCCGGGTGTCGGGATGTCTCCGTTTGCTCCGAACTGGACGCCGGTAAAACCCTGCGTCGAACGCAGCAGATACCAGATGCCTTCACCCGGTCTGAAGACCGCCAGGTCGGCTCGTCCGTCGCCGTCGTAGTCTGCCGGCGACGGAATGTCCGTGCTGATGCCGAACTGCGTCGCCGAGAATGAATCGGTCTGGCTGTTGATTCTATACCAGACTCCGTCTGACGGACGATAAACCGCCAAATCGGTTTTGCCGTCGCCGTCGTAATCCGCCGCCGCCGGCTTGTCTTCCGCCACGCCGAAATGCACGCCGACGAATTGCCCATTAGACGAATTCAACCAGTACCAGTTCCCGTCACCCGGGCGGTAAACGCAAACGTCCGCTTTCGCGTCGCCGTCGAAATCGGCTCCGGCAACCGGCTTATCGCCGTTCGCGCCGAAAGGCACGGAATCGAAATTCTGATTCGGAGTTCCCGTTGCGCGAGCGATATACCACGCGCCGGTCGACGGGCGGAAAACGGCTAAATTAGCTTTGCCGTCGCCGTCGAAATCTCCGGGCACGGGAATATCACCGTTAGCGCCAAACTGCACGGCGCGGAATCCGGCTGAAGATTGACGCAGATACCACACGCCGTCCGACGGTCGCCAGTTGGCGATGTCGGTTATCCTGTCGCCGTCGTAATCGGCAGGGACGGTTAAATCGCCCGCCGCGCCAAACTGCACGGCGTCGAAATTCTGCGACGGAACTCCGGTCGGGCGCGCGATATACCAAAAGCCTGCGCTCGGACGAAAAACCGAAATATCCGAGCGCCCGTCGCCGTCAAAATCAAACGGCGCGGGACGCGGAACGCGAATCGGCTGCCAATCGGGTGAAGTGTTCCCGACGTTCGAGGGCGTTAAGGTCAGCACCGAACTGCCGTCTGCATTTGCCGTGCGAACGCGATCGGTATGGTCAAAAATACAACAAGTGTATACAACCTTCCCCCCGTCGGGCGAAAAAGTTCCGAAACTGCCATCGGCGGGAAACGGACCCGCGTTTGAGCCGTCCGCGTTCATTACCCAGGTAACTCTAATTTGAGTTGAAGCGTCCGGGCTATAGGTAAAAATGATTTTAGAGCCGTCAGGTGAATAAGACGGACGCTCGTAAATGGGGGAAATGCCGGTAGGAGACGGAAATGGCTGTTGATTAGAGCCGTCGGCGTTCATCGTCCAAAGACTACGCTGGCTGGCGCTGCTGCCGGAGTATATGAAAATGATTTTCTGTCCGTCAGGCGAAAACGCGGGTTGCGAATCGCTGGTCGTGTTGTTTGTCAGACGCACTTGATTCGAGCCGTCGGCGTTCATTTTATAAATCTCGGAGTTGCCGTCGCGGTTGCTTTGAAAAACGATTGACGCACCGTCGGGCGAATAATACGGCGACGAGTCCGAAGCCGCGTTGTTCGTCAAACGCACGGGATTCGTGCCGTCCGAGTTCATTCGATAAATTTCGCTGTTGCCGTCGCGATTTGTGTGAAAGATGATGTTTGAACCGTCGGGCGAATAATCCGGCGCGCCGTTGCCTGCTGCATTGTTCGTGATATTCGTCTGATTCGTGCCGTCCGCGTTTATCGTGAAAATATCCGCGTTTCGCACAAACGCAATCTTCCCGTTTTTCACGCACTTGCCGTTTCGACAAACTCCAAGCACCTCGAAATCCGCCGTTTGATTTGAAGTCAGATTATTGAACGTACGGCTGGCGGGCGTAAAGAGATAGTTTGGAAAAGACGGCGTAACCGTGTAACTGCCGCCCGGCGGCAGACCGGAAAACTGGTAAAATCCGCCCGCGTCGGTGGTCGTGACGGCATTTGTCGTGCCGCTTAAAGTGACGGTTACGCCGGCAGCCGGTAAGTTGCCGTAGGTCACGCGACCGCCGATGATGGAAGTGTTCGGCACTTGCGCGACGGGCTGCCACGCCGGGTTTTCGTAGAGTGCGTCGCAGCATTGCGGAAAGAGGATGGCATCGGCGACAATTCTCACCTGATTCGCGCCGTTTGCATCCATTGTATAAATGCCGTCGCGTCGGTAGGCGATTTTCGTGCCGTCGGGCGACCACGACGGCTGGATGGCGCCGTTGGTTGTCAGAGGCGTTTCGTTTGTACCGTCCAGATTGATAACGCGGATGCCGCCTTTCACAAAGACGATTTTCGAGCCGTCCGGCGACCACGCCGGTTCGGCGTTCGTTGACGTATTTGTCGTCACGCGCCGTTCATTCGTGCCGTCGGCGTTTATCACCCAGACTCCGCCGCCGCTCACAAAAGCGAGTTTCGTTCCGTCCGGCGACCACGCCGGAGCAAACGGGAAAGGCTGCGTAATGCCCGGAAACTGGACTTGCCCGCTGCCGTCCGCGTTCATCACCCAAATTTGCGAAGAGGTTGTTTGCGGGTTGCGGTCGTAGGCGATTTTCCCCGTCACCGACCATGACGGATTGCCTTCCTGAATCTCTCCGGGCGTATTCGTCAAATTAGTCTGTCCGCTTCCGTCCGCGTTAATTACGTAAATATCAAAAGGCGGTTGATTCTGAGCGAAGGCGATTTTAGTCCCGTCAGGCGACCACGCCGGTTCGCGCGGAGCAATCGAGCTTGAAACCGGAAAGGTCTGCCCCGAACCGTCCGGATTGGCAATAATAAGGCTGCCCTGAGGAACGGTAGGTCCGGCAAGCCTTCTTGTAAATGCCAACTTGCCGAGCACAAGATTTTGCTCCGCCGCAGGTTTTTCGACGGCTTCCGTTTTTGCGGGAACATTAAAGAAATAAAAGCCGCCGAAAACTACTAACAATAATCCGCCCAAAAGACTTGCCCAACGCCGAAAAGAAAAAAAATTCGTGTCGTATCTGTTCATTAAATTTGCTCCAGGAGTTTAAAATCGTTTTATTGTAGGCAAGATGTCCCGAACTCACAAGACTTTATTTTGAGGGCAATCAGGCTATCGGGTGAAAATAATCAGGATTGTCTATTATTATCATATTTTTCTTTATTTTTCGTGCATTCCGGCGTGTTTTGCGGTTAAAGGCGCTTAAATTCGGATTAAATCGTTAAGTTATTTCCCTTTGAAAGCCGGTTTGCGTTTTTCCAGAAAGGCGGCGACGCCTTCTTCTTTGTCTTCGGTCGAAAAACAGATGGCGAATAAATCGACTTCGCGGCGCAAGCCTTCGTCCAGATTCGAGCGCGAGGCGAGCTTGACGGCTTCTTTCGATAATTGCAGCGCGACGGGCGCTTTTTGCGCGATTTTTCCGGCGAGCTCCAGCGTTTTTGTTTCTAGTTCTTCGCGCGTGAAAACGTGATTGACCAGACCGAACCGCAAAGCCGTCTCAGCGTCAATCATATCGCCGGTCAGAATCATTTCCATCGCTCTGCCTTCGCCGATTAGCCGCGTCAGGCGCTGCGTTCCGCCGCCGCCGCACATAATTCCGAGATTGATTTCCGGCTGCGCGAACCGCGCGTTTTCGCTGCACACGCGAATGTCGCAGGCGAGCGCCAATTCGCAGCCGCCGCCCAAGCAAAAACCGTTTATCATCGCAATCACGGGTTTGGGAAACGTGTCAATCGAATTAAAAAGCGTCCGCTCGTAAAACAGATTTCGCTGCGACGCCGGCGTCTGCCCGGCAAATTCGGAAATGTCCGCGCCCGCGACGAAAGATTTTTCGCCCGCGCCCGTGATGACGACGACTTTTACCGTTTCGTCGCGCCGCAATTCGTCGAGCGCGGCGACGCCTTCTTCGTGAACTTTTCTCGCCAGCGCGTTAAGTTTTTCCGGTCGGTTAATCGTGATAACGGCAACGCTTTCGCGCTTTTCAACTAAAATCGTTTCGTAATTATTCATAGCTCGTAAATCGTAAATCGTAAATCGTGAATCGCAACTCGCATCTCTGCAATTTACGATTCACGATTTACGATTTACGAAAATTTTATTCTTCTTCCTCGCTCGGCTGGTCGTCGGCAATCCAGGCGACGAAAAGCCGGAGCCAGTTTTCCATCGTTTCGGTGATGGCGACGCCGATGCGCGCCGTGCCGTAGTTTGACGGCGAAATCCGCACGACGCGCGCTTTGACCTCGACCGGCACGCCGTCCGGATGATGCGAGCGAATGTATAAAATTTCGCCCTGCGAGACTTTTTGATTCAGGTGAAACAACGCGCCGGTCGTCGAAATATCGTCGGTTTCGGTCGGCTCGCTCCACGCCGCGCCGTCGTCTGCGCGCCCCGAAACGACAATCGGCAACCGCAGAGCCATTCTCAGCGCAAATCGTTTTTCCTCATACTGAGGCTGCTGATTAGTTGACATGACAAGTCTTGAAGAATCGAAAACTTCGGGTAGAACTTGGCTGCTAGTTTATCACGAAATCCATGCAAATAAACAATGAACTGAAAAAAACCGCGAATAAAACATCTCGCGTCACGCCGGTTTATATTTAAACGCTTTTATTTATCATTCGACTAGCCGCTGAGTGATAGTTATACTAAAGGTTACGCGAAAATGCCAAACTTCTGGATAATTTTTTTAAACTTTAAGAACGGGAGAGTTTCTTTCAACAAATATGTCGCAAGCTGAAATTAATCGCAAAGTCGTTATTTTAGGTTCCGGTCCGGCGGGCTTGACCGCCGCCATCTATGCCTCGCGCGCGCAATTGGAGCCGCTAGTCATCGACGGACCGCAGCCCGGCGGGCAATTGACGATTACGACCGACGTGGAAAATTATCCGGGCTATGCCAAGGGAATTATGGGACCGGAATTGATGAACGAGTTTCGCGCCCAAGCCGAGCGCTTCGGCACGGAATTCGTGAACATCTGGATTGATAAAGTCGATTTGAGCGAGCGCCCGTTTAAGCTTTACGGCAAAACCAGCCAGGACGCGGCGGAGATTTCGACCATCGTAAAAGCCGAAACTTTGATTATCTCGACCGGAGCGAGCGCGAAATGGCTCGGCATTCCGGGCGAAGAACCCGCGCCCGTCGGCTTGGGCGGCAACGGCGTTTCGGCTTGCGCCACGTGCGACGGATTTTTCTTTCGCGGCAAGGAAGTCGTCGTCGCGGGCGGCGGCGATACGGCGATGGAAGAAGCGACTTTTCTGACGCGCTTCGCCTCGAAAGTCACGATTGTTCACCGCCGCGACGCGTTTCGCGCTTCGAAAATTATGCAGGAACGCGCGCTCGCCAACGAGAAAATCAACGTTTTATGGAACACGGAAATCAGGGAAATTCTGGGAACGAAAGAAGAAGGCGTGACCGCAATCAAAATCTACAACAATCAAACCAAAGAAGAAAGCGATTTTCCGACGCAGGGCGTTTTTATCGCCATCGGGCACAAACCGAACACAGAGCTTTTTAAAGACTGGCTCAATCTGAACGAAGTCGGCTACATCCAGACCGAAGGACGCACGATGAAAACCAACATCGAAGGCGTCTTCGCCTGCGGCGACGCGCAGGACCATTACTATCGCCAAGCCGTCACCGCCGCCGGAACCGGCTGCATGGCGGCAATCGACGCCGAAAGATTTTTAGCCGAACACGGCGAAGCCGAAAAGGTCACGGCGACGAATTGGTGAACATAGAAGACAGAAGACAGAAGTCAGTAGCCAGTTTTAGCTTCGCTTAATCAACGATAATTTCAAAACTTGATTGTCTACTGGCTACCGACTTCTGTCTTCTGTCTACTGTTTTTTAACCACAGTTCCCTTCACCGTTTCAAGATTCTGCGGCGTTTTTTCGAGTTTTGCCGGGTTGTAGCCGGCGGTTTCGATTTTTCTTAAAATCTTTTGATAAGTCGCGGCGCTGATTTCGGGCGTGCGGCTCAAAATCCATAAATTTTTGCGCTCCGGATTGCCGACGACGGCGTATTGATAATTTTCGTCCAAATCGATTACCCAATACGGCGCGGACGAAAACCACGCGAACGAGCCTTTCAGCTTCGCGTTTGTTTCCTTATCGACGACTTTTGCCGTACCGGTCGCGTTTTCGATTGTTCCGTCTTTCGTCAGACAACGGCTCACGACTTCGACGTCGCCGTCGGGTTTAAACTTATAATTGGCGGTCGTATTGCCGACGCATTGTTTCTGCGATTTGCTCGGGTATCTGGCGATTTCATACCACGTGCCGCCGTAGCGTTTTAAATCGACGAACGAAACCGTTCGCAGTTCGCCCGTTTTTGTGTTCTGCGCCTGCGCCGCAGTAAAGGTCGCCGCTTGCAATAAAGCCGCCGCGCAGACCGCTAAAGTCCATTTTTTCACTTGTCGAGCCTCCCGTATCTCTACTAAGTTTAAATAAATTGCCTGGTAAATATTCTGCCACAATTTGCCTTCGCCGTTGCAAGATTTTTATAATTTTTCTGAATCTGTCTCAAAATCACTTTGCGCTCTTTCGCGTCTTTTCCTTAGCGTCCTTTGCGGTTAAGAAATTTTTTTACCGCAAAGAGCGCAAAGGTTTTCGCCAAGGACGCGAAGAGTTTTTTGAGAGAATCTGTAGTTATTAATAGTTTAAGAGGTTATAATCTTTTATATGCCGATTTATGAATATCGCTGCGCCGATTGCGGCACGCACATCGAAAAAATGCAGAAGATTTCCGACGCGCCTTTGACGGTCTGCGAAGCTTGCGGCGGGAAATTGGAAAAACAAATTTCGCGTTCCGGTTTTCAGTTTAAAGGTTCGGGCTGGTATGTCACCGATTATTCGAACAAGGGAAAAAGCGAAACAAAATCCGATGCCAAAACGGAAGCTGAAACAAAATCCGACGCGAAAACGGAAAAAAGTTCGACGGGCGAATCAACCGGAAAGACTGTTGCTGCATCAAAGCCAGCAGATACTCCAACCAAACCATCGAAAACGGATTGAGGAAAAATGAAATTTGCGGTTAAAAAAGCGTTATTTTTGAGTTTATGCGTTTTGCTCGTTTCCGCGCCGGCGTCTTCTCAGTCGCGCCGCAACGCGAAAGACACAAGCGGCGACGGCGGCACGATTCTGAGCGTCGTCGCCGCGCGCGCGAACAATTCGACCGAGCAGATAAGAGCCGAAAATCTTTTCCTCTACGAAAACGGCATCGAACAGAAGATAAAAAATTTCATCTTCGACCCGTCGCCTTCGCGGATAGTTTTACTGGTCGATAACTCGCAGACTTTGCGCGCCGAAGTCGAAGCGCTGAAAAACGCGGTCAAAGAATTCGTTTACGAAATTTACGAAGGCGACCAGGTTTTCGTCGTCGCCTACGACGAAAAACCGGAAATCATACAGGAATGGACTGACGACGCGAAAAAGGTCGAAACCTCGCTCAGCACTTTTCGCAAAAAAGGCAACCCGTATCTGTTCGACGCGCTGGACGCGACCGTCCGCGAAGTTCTGCTGCCGCTGATGCCCGGCACGCGCAAAACCGCCATCGTCCTTATAGGCGACGGTCTCGACCGCGGAAGCAAGACGGCTTTCGATAAAATTTTAAACGAGCTGCAATCGGATAACATCGCGGTTTACGCGCTTCAGCTTCCGGACCGCACCAACGGCGCTTATCGCCGCAATCAGCCGAAAGCCGCGCAGGTCATTAACGATTTGACCGAAGGCACGGGCGGCAAAATCTTCGACTTCGAGCAATCGCAAGCCGCCGCCAAAGCCATCTGCGACGAGCTGCGCAAAAACCGTTATCTGCTTTCGTATTATTCCGCCAACGCTTCGTCTTTCGACGCCCGCCGCGTTTTCCTGATTGGTCAGGAAGGCATCACCGTCCGCACCAAAAACGCGCACCCGCCGAATGTGAAGTAATTTACCTTGTGTTCATGAGAGTCATCGGCGTAGTGTCCAGATAATCGCTACTTCCCCACGGGACGGCTTTGAAACCGTCGCGGCTTTGCTGAATATAGAAATATTGCTGCGGTTGTTGTGTTCCGGTTCGGCGATAAACGGCTAAATCG
>DASVWG010000091.1:0-1715 GCA_036389695.1 Pyrinomonadaceae bacterium | reverse complement strand
TTCGCCAAATTCGTGTCTGGGGCGCTTACGACGGTTCGGGCGACCCGATAAAGACGGGTTTTTCGAAGTATTACAAACAGTTCATTTATGACCGCAATTACGTCCGCGCGCCGAATGTTTCCTATGATAAACAGATTGGTTTCGGAAACGGCGTTTTCAATATCAGGGAAGTTTATCCGAAGGCGAAATTTGTCGGTTACAACTTTCCCGAAAGCGCGGACGGCAACGTGATGGGCTGGAGCACGCTCTATCTGGTTTTCGAGAAAAGCGGCGCGCGCTGGTATCTGATTGCCGTCGTTCACGACGAATGGGTGATTTAAGCGCAAATATATTTTTTTGATAATTAAAGGAGAATTATGAAAGGTTTCGGGAAATATTTTTTAATCGTTTGGGCGACCGTTTTGGCGCTCGGCTTTTTCGGTTCGGTTGAAGCTTTCGCGCAGAAGGGAACGAATGTGGAAAAGCGCGTTCGTTTCGTGCGGGGAAAACATTCGGCGACGGTGAAGGGCACAATCTCCGACCGGATGACGACGCACGAATACAAAATCGGCGCGCGAGCCGGACAAACTTTGACGCTGAAGTTTACCTCGCCGCGCAAAGACGTCGATGTCTGCATCGTTTATCCAAACGGCGGCGAGCCGGAAAATTCCTGCGCGAGACGCGCGTTTTCCGTCACGCTTCCCGACGACGGCGATTATTCGATTATCATCGACTCGAAACGCGAAAACACTTCTTACACTTTGACCGTGACGGTGAAGTAAATCACCGAAAACTTGTGAGAAAGAAAAATTTCGCGTTTAATGATTCAATAATCTAAAATCTAAAATTATGAAAAAATTACTGCTGACAATTTTTTTCATTTTCGGCTTGTCCGGGTTAATTTCGGCGCAGGCGGTATTTGAGAGCAAGACGTTCGAGTTTTCAATCGCGAAACCGGCAAATTGGTATCTGCGCGAGAACGTCAGACTCAGAGACGCGCTGAAAGATGTCGAATTGACGGACGAAAACTTATACGGAGTTTTAAAAACATTCGAAGGCGCTCTGCTGGTCGCCTTTCAGAAATACGACCCGCAGACTGAAACGGGAGTGAATCCGATAATTCAAGTCAATATTCGCCCGAAACCGACCAAAGATTTTCGCGTTTTCAAAGAGGCATTAATCAAAAACTCGGAAAGTTTGTTTAAAAATCTCAAAGATTACAAAATGGTCGAGCCGCCGCGCGAAGTGGAAATATCGGGCATCAAATCCGTCTTTTTTGCGCTGACGTTTAAATATAACGCGAAAGACGGCACGGAAATGACAGTCAGAAGCCGAACCTACGCCGTGCCGTATAAAAACTATTTTTTTCAAATTAATTTTAATGACGGAAGCCGCGGGCAGAGGAATGAAGATGCCTCAAAGGAATTTGACGAATTGTTGAAAACCATAAAAATCGGCAGAAACTAAATTTAAATCGCGACAGACAAAAGTTATCTCGAAATTATGCACAAATTAGTTTTAATCAGACACGGCGAGAGCGAATGGAACAGGGAAAATCGTTTTACGGGCTGGAAAGATGTAGACCTTTCGGAAAAAGGTCGCGCGGAAGCCAAAGCGGCGGGGCAGCTTTTAAAGGCGGAAGGCTTTACGTTTGACGAAGCTTACACTTCCGTTTTGAAACGCGCCATCCGCACGCTCTGGATTATTCTGGACGAGATGGATTTGATGTGGATTCC
>DASVWG010000090.1:0-18109 GCA_036389695.1 Pyrinomonadaceae bacterium | reverse complement strand
TCTGAAAAATTCTATAAATTTCTCGGCAAATCCCTGACGAGATTCAAAAGCCGTTTCGACTGCTTTTTCACTAAACTTTTCGCCCGCTTTCGTCAAGCAAGCCCAAACCAGCGTTGTAATAGCTGCGGTCGTGATAACTGGCATAGCCTTTTCTCCTTTTTGGTTTCAAAGAATATAACAGAACTATTGAAATTTGAGAAGATTTTTCAAAGATTAGGGCAAAGCCTTATATTTCCGCTTTCAATGTCCTTTCGGTTCGGGGAATTCTTCGGCGAGCATTTTTTCGACGGCTTGCATTGAGCCGGGATTTTTTTTGAGGTGGGCGCGGAGTTGGGCGAGCTCGGCGGGGGTTTTGGATTTTAGGGTTTGGCGCAGGTCGTTTTGGGCGCTGGCGTAGGTTTGGTAGGTTTCGTATTCGTTTGCCAGGGCTTGTTCGCCGGCTTCGATGCTTTTGTCCATTTGGGCGAGAAGGTGTAAGCCTTCGGCGCGGCGTTCGGGCGGGGCGAGCTTGATGGTTTCTGCCAGAATGTTTCTTTGCTCGATGGCTTCGAGCAGATAGGCGAGCGCCTGTTGGTAGCCGGCGTCCATCTCGTATTCTTTTTTCAGATGCGGGAAAAGCTTTTCGGCGTTTCGGCGCTTTTCTTCCATCCGTTGGCGGGCTTCGGCAAACACGGCGTCGAAATCGGCGAGAAGGTGCTGCGGATTAATGTCGGCGGGCATATTGTTCAGAGCGGCGACGAAGCCTTCGCGCTGGGCTTCGTAATTGCGCAGGTGTCGGGCGGGCGTCGATTCTTCGCCGAGGCGCAGGAATTCTTCGTCGTCGGTGTTTTCGATGGTTTCGGCGAGCTCGGCGGCGATGATTTTGAACTGACGACGGAATTCCGCCGCCGACATTTCACACAGGCGGCGCGTGCCTTCGTTGATGGCATCATTCAGGTCGGCGAACAGATGCAGAAGCTCCGGCTCGGGATTTTGCTGGATTTTTTCGACGAGCGTCTCGCGCATCCGAATCGCTTTGTCGAGATTTTGTTTGAGCTCTTCCATTTCGACGAGCGCGCGCGGTCGCTCGTCGCGGGCGGAAGACGGCGGCGCTTTTTTCTTTTTCATATCTTTAAATCCGGGATAAAAAATTCACCCTTTCTCTTTCCTTCATAATCCGCTCCTGACAATATCGTGCACGCGAATCAAGCCGACACACGCGCCCGTTTCGCCGACGACGGGCAGGACGGAGATTTGGCGCGGGCGATTTTCCATTAGCTGAAGCGCGTCGTAGGCGAGCATTTCCGGCGCGGCGACGATTGGATTTTGCGTCATCATCTGGCGCGCGTCGAGCGCGGAAAGATTTTCGGTCGAGGTTTTTTCGATGGTGCGCCGCAGGTCGCCTTCGGTGACGATGCCCAGTAATTTTCCGTTTTCGTCAACCACGTTGACCGCGCCGAGCGCGTGGCGCGAGAGGGCTTTGACGACGTTGAGCCAGTTTTCATTCGCCTCGATGTTCGGGCTTTCGTGCATTAAATCTTTGACTTTCAGCGTCAGGCGTTTGCCCAATCTTCCCGCCGGATGGTTCGAAGCGAAATCTTCGGCGGTCAAGCCTTTCGCCTGCATGACGGTCATCGCCAGCGCGTCGCCGATTGCCAGCGCGACGGTCGTCGAGGTCGTCGGCGCGAGATTCAGCGGGCAGGCTTCCTGGTCAACGGATGCGTCGAGCACGACGTCCGCATTGCGCGCCAGAGTCGAATTCAGATTTCCGACGATGGCGATTATCGAGACTTCGCGCTGTTTCAGAGCGGGCAGCAGCGCGATGATTTCGTCGGTCTCGCCCGAATTGCTCAGGGCAATGACGCAGTCGCCGCGCGTAATCACGCCCAGCCCGCCGTGCAGCGCGTCCGAAGGATGCAGAAAAACGGCGACCGTGCCGGTCGAAGTCATCGTGTCGGCGATTTTGTTGGCGATAATGCCGGATTTGCCGACGCCGATGACGACCGCTTTGCTTTCGCATTCGAGCAATAATTTAATGGCTTGCTCGACCGCTTCCCGGTTCAGATTCCGCGCCGTGCATTCGATGGCGGCGGCTTCGAGCTTTAAAAGCTCGACGACTTGCGAAAAAGTTTTGCTCACCTTTTTATTTTCACCACAAAGACACAAAGAACACAAAGAGTGAAACCGCAGATTTACGCAGATAAACGCCGATTTTAACAGGATGAACAGGATAGGCAGGATAATTTGAAACTAATAACATTGAGATTTCTTATTTATCCTGTCTATCCTGTCCATCCTGTTTGAATTTTCGTTTAATTTTTCGGCTCAGGAGTCGGCACGAAAACGTCGAGCACGATTTGCCATTTGCCGCTGCGGAGCTTCCAGATTTGCAGAAAATTTCCCTTCCCGATTTGTTTGCCGCTGCGGTCGTTGACGGTGTAGGAATTGCTGACGTATGCCATATCAGCCGCGCCGACGAAGACCGAGCGTTTGGCGAAAAAGGTTTGCGTTTTGTCGTTTTTGAATTCGGCGAGCGCGTTTTGCTTGCCCAGAATCGGCTGTTTGCCTTCGCGCAGCAGGCGCGCGTCTTCGGCGAGAAATGTTTTATAGGCGCGGCTCAAGCCTTGTTTGGTCGCCGTTTCGAAAAACGCGGTCGAGGCATCGGCGGCGGAAAATTTCTTTTCGTTTAATTCCTTGCCCGAATCGGCGGGCGATTTCCATTCGGTTTCGATGGTCGCGGGCTTTTCGTGCGAGATGCCCAAATCGAGCGCGGCTAAATACGAGCCGTCGGGCTGGCGCTGCCAGACGGTCGCGTATTCGCCGTAAAATGCGTTCGGGTCGTCTTTGCCTTTCGGGCGAAAAATCGAATTGCCGGTCGTGTAGCCGAGCGCGCCGTTTGACGAAACATCGACAAACGTCGGATTCCACAAAAGCTGCGCGGGCGTTTCCGGTCGGTTTTTCCAGAATTCCCTGCCGTTGACCGGATTCGGGCGAAACATAATTCCGTCCGGCGCGAGGTATTCGATAAACGCCGCGCGCACGCCTTTTTCGGCGGCGGCGCGCTCGAAAGCCTTTTCCGTGTCGTAAAGCTTCTGCAAATTGCTCTGCGCGAAAACGCACGCGCAGTTGAAAATAATCAAAAACAAGATGGCGAGTTTTCTCATAACTATAAAGATTCCTTTCGGCTGAATTTCATTTTCCGAGACGCTGCAATTGCCCGAACTCCAATAATTATTAATTTCTCGCAAAATGTCTATCGGAATTCGTCAACTGTCTGAAATTAAGTTCCGGTATTTTACAAAAAATTTTAAAAACCAGATTTTATGACGAATAAAAAAACCAGTTACAGCTTCAAAACAATCGCCAGCCTGACTTTCTGCCTGCTGGCAATCGCCTTTTCGAGCGGCGCCTGCGGAATGGTCAAAAACCCTTATCGCGATTATTCGGAGAGACCTTTCAGCTCCGCCGAATGGCTCACGGGCGATACGGTCGAGCGCGGCAGAATGTATAGCGATTTATTCGACAGCCGCGCCGTCGACGGCAAATCGAAGGAAGAAATCGTCGAGCTGCTCGGCGAGCCGGAAAAGAAAATCTCGGTCGAAGGTCGCGAAGTCTGGCTCTACCGCGTCGAACATTCTTCGCAAACGCCGATGCAGTATTTTCCCGTCTCTTTCGACACCAAGCGCGGAGCTTTCGCCGGCAGAGTCAAAGGCGGAACGGTTTCGATACGGGTCAAAGCGTAACAGAAACGCGGAATGATGAACGCGGAATGCGGAATCGATGATTCGTCGCTGCCGCGTTCGTCGTTTCTCTGATTGATTAAACCAAAATTTTATAAATACAAAATATGACGACGAATAATTTGAAAAAATTTAATTTACTTTTTGTTCTGGCAATTATTTTGACGATGTCTCTGGGTTGCAGCTTAATGTCGAAATTGAGAGCGGGCGGCGACCGCCGCACAGGCGACTGCACGAATCTGCCCGCCGGCGCGAACTGCACGACGCAGCCGCCGCGCGATTGGGAAACGCCGCCGATAAAACCGGCAAACGCGGAGGATTTTTTTGAAAGCGACGCGCTGAGTGAATTTGAGCCGAAGATAGCGGAGAAAATTGGCGGCGAAGTCAAAGCTCTGGATTTAACCATTTATGAAAACTATCTGAAAATTCAGGTGCAGGACCCGCAGAAAAAGGAAAACGTCGACAGCTATGATTACAAAAACGGCGTTATCGACGAGCCGGTTCCCGTGCGCCTTATCGGCGGCGGCAACCTCGAAGAAAATCTTTTCAAGCTAAAAGAAGTGAATCTCGCCAAAATTCCCGAACTCATCGACGAAGCCCGCGAAAAATCGAAGGATTTGGAAGGCGCGAAAGTCTCGCACGTCATCGTCAAAAAAGATTTGCCTTTCAGCAATAAAATCAAAATCAGAGTTTACCTGAGCGGCACGCGAAAATCGGCGTGGCTCGTCGCCAACGCGAGCGGAAACGTTCTTGAATATAAAACTTTCTAAAACGATTATCTAAAAATTTTCACCACAGAAAGCACAGAAAGCACGAAGTTAAAGTTTTCAATAATCTTTGTGCTCTCTCTTTGTATCTTTGTGATGATTTTTTATTATTAATTAAATTGTTTACGCGGCAAGCGGAAGCTCGACGGCGCGAACTTTGGCAATCTCGCGCTCTCGAATCGGGCGAACTTGATTGGAAAACAAAGACACGACCGCCAGACTTTCGCCGTCAAGTGCGACGAATTCGACTTCGTAGCCCTTGCCGTTTTGATGCACCAAAACCACTGTTCCGAGGTCGCCTGCCTGCAAGCCGTATTCGGGCAAATCTTCTTTCAAAACAATTTGGTCGAGTTCTTTAATCATCTGCTTTTCCCTTTCAGCGGATAAGCTGTTGCCAGATGCGGCGCGTCTGAGTCGTTTTCGATAAACCAAACGCTCCGCACCGATGGATTGCGTCGGTCCGGCGTGCTCAATTCGCCTTCAATAATATAACGCATTCCGAAAGGCGATGTCTCAGTTTTAATTACTTCGTGTTCAGCAGCGTGAAACTTTAACGCGTCGGCTAAAACTTCCCAATGTTCGACAGTAAAGCCGAATCTCGTAAAAAATTCGGCTTTACTTCGCCCGTCTTTATGAACGAAAGACAGCAAATAATCAACAATCTTTTCACGCGCTATAATCGCTTTGTCGTGATTCGGCAGTTTCATATTTACTGTCTTTCGCGGCATTTATTCGACCTTTACGAAATCCGTTCCCGTGCGTCCGAAAGTTTCGGGGTGATACATCTCCTCGGCTTTGGCGGGCGGCACGACGAATTCGCCGGGCGTGGTGGCGCGCGTCACGTACGTGTAGTTGTAGACGCCTTCCCAGAGCAGCGCCGAAAATGCTTCGGCGCGCTCGTCGCGGAAGTTTTGATGGTCGAACCAATACTGTCGCCACCACCAGTAACCGTAGCCGTAACTGCGACTTCCGTATTCCATAACCGGAGTATTTCCGCCCTGGTCAGCCGGAATCTGCTCGGTCACGGCAAGACCGGGATTTAAGATTTCCAAGCCAGCCGGAAGCGGGTCGACCAGCGCGACGTGATAGCGCCGCGCCTGCGCGACCATCGTCAGGCGAACGCGGACGCGCGCGCCGGATTTGATTGTCCACGAGCCGTCGCTCGCTTGTTTGACGTCGTCGGCATTATCGACCGCCTCGTATTTGCGCAAAACCGTAAATCCGTAATCCGCCGGAGCGAGCTTCAGATTTTTCGGCGCGTATTTCATTCCGATGCGGTAATACAGCCGCCCCGCGCCCTGCCTGTCCAGAATCAGATTGGAAACTCCGCCCTGTTCGGTCAGGTAAGACATCGGAATATTCAAAATGTTCGAATCGACCGAGCGACCTTTGAAAGTTTCTTCGCCCGCGTATGCGCCGCCGAGCCAGATTCTGGTGACGAAATCGGGCGTGACTTTTTCGAAGGCGTTGAAATATTTGTCGAGCGCCAGCAGGATAAAGACGTTTTCCTGCGTCGTTCCCCAATGTCCTTCCTTGCGGCTGCGATGGTCTAAAAGACCGCGCACGAGCTTCGGAATCAAATCGTTCTGCGGGTCGGCTTTGATTAAAGCTTCCAAAAGTACGCCGTCGGCGCGGCGGTTGGAATACATCACGAGCCATTGCCCGTCGCCGTAATCGGTGACGAAATTGGCGGTCGCCGCCGTTTCCGTCGTGCGATTCATCAAAAAGCGTTTTATCGCTTCGACTTCGCTCGAAACCGTTGCCGACGAACGATTTTTGCTTTCTATGACATTTACGCTGACCTGCGGATTTTTAAGATATTTTCCTAACGCTTTGGCTATGTCAAAGCTCAATTGTTTTTGGGTGCGGTTTGTTGTTATTAATCCTTCATCCAAAAACGGAACCTGGATTTTGCCGTCTTTATCAACTGTTACTGCATCAACATTAAAATCAGGCTGACCCAGGACTTTGACTGAAATGACATCGTCCGGAGCAATCAAATATTCGCTTCGTTTATTGGCATTTGAGCTTTTATCGTTAGCGAGAACCGAAAGAATCCAGCCGATTGCCTCGAACGGCAATTTTTCGAGCGTCGCTTCTTTCAATAAAGCTTTCGCCTTCGCCGTGTCTTTGTCGCCCATCAAATCGCGCAGATATAAAGCGTAAGCCGAAATCGTCCAGCGCGCCTGCGGCGATTTGCGATGCCATTCGTCGAATTTGCTTTCGATGTTTTTCAAATACGGCTTCGTTTTGTTCAACATCTCGTCGGGCACTTTGTAGCCTTTCTGCTTCGCTAAAGCCAGAGCCAGAGCGACATGAACCGTCAGAAACGGGTATTCATAGCGCTCGCGCTCGCGTTTCCACAAGCCGAAGCTGCCGTCCTCGCGTTGCCGCGATTGCAGAATCTTGATGTCGCGGGCAAATGCCGCCTCGATTTCTGCGGGCTTCGGCATTTCTTTCGCCTTGAACGCCTGCAAAACGTCGCGCAGCGCGGCAATCGAAATCATCCGCGAAGAAATCTGCTCCGAGCACGCGTACGGGTAATGATAAAGATATATAAACGCGTCGGTCAGCTCCTGCAATTGCGTCGAGCTTGTTGTAACTTCCAAGCCGCCGAACTGCGGGAAAACGTCGCCCGGCGTCTGCACGGGCTGAACGATTGGATTGTTTTCGTCGGTCGTGCCGTAAGTCGCGAAGGCTTCGGTCGTCGCGGGCGTCCAGACGGGCAACTCGATTTCCGCCGCGTCGGCGAATTTGCCGGAAGTGGCGGCGATTTGAAAACGCGCCGTGCCCGCTTTTTCCGCGCTCACCGGAAAACGAATTTCCACGCGGTCGTTCGGCTGAACCGTCACTTTCTGACCGCCGCCGTTTGTCAAAGTCGCGTTTGTCGTGCGAACGGCGACGTTGACCGTCATCGCGTTGTCGGTCTGATTTTGCAAAACGACCGGCAGCTCGATTTTATCGCCGAAATTCATAAATCGCGGCGCTGAAGGGCGCACCATCAAAGGCTGTTTCGCCGTCAGATTCGATTCGCCCGAACCGAAACGCTTTCCGCCGCCGTCCACCGCCACCGCCATGATTCGATAGCGCGTCAGATTGTCGGGCAGCTTGACGTCGACCGTCGCTCTGCCGCTGGAATCGGTTTTGACCGACGGCGCGAAGATTGCCAGCGCGTTGAAATTTTCGCGAATATTTATCGGCGTGTCGGCATTTCCGGCTTTGTCTTCATCGCGCTGGTTCCTTCTTCCGATGAAGCCTTGCACAATCATACCTTGCGCGTCTTTCGGCGCTTCCGCGGAGGGCTTAGCCATTTGCATGGGCGCGACCGCTCTTTGTTGTTTCGTCACGACCGTACTCTCGGACACGCCATCGGCGAGATTATTTCTTTCCTGTTCCTGCGGCTTAATGTCCTTCGCGTTGCCGAGCAGAATGTCTTTCCGCAGATGGTAATCGGTCACGCCCGTGCCGCGCGCCGTGTAGAAAATGTCGAGCGGATTGCCGATGCGATAATTCGACAAAGCCAGCACCGATTCATCGACCACGACGACGGCGACTTCCGTGTCCGAGACAGGCTCGCCGCGCTTGTCTTTGACTTCGACGTTGATTTTCGTCGCGCCGCCGGGTTCGATTGATTTCGCCTGCGGCTCGGCGGAAACCTGCAATTGCCGCGAAGCCGTCGAGATGGAAAGATTCAGATTTCCGCTCGCAAAAGCCGGACGCTTCGCCAGTTTTTCGTCCACTTCGCCCTTGTCGTTCGTGCGCGAAGCCGCGCCGACAAGGTCGACCTGCGCCGTAATATTCGGCAGATATTTTTCCTCAATCGGAATCTTCAGAGTGATTGAAGATTCCTTCATCGTGAAGCGCTCGGTTTTCACCAAGCCGTCGCGGCGCAGCGTTAAAACGCCTTCGGCTTGCGGAAACGGCGACATCACGAGAATTTCCGCCACGTCGCCGGGCGCGAAATCTTTTTTGTTCGGGATGATTTGCGCTTCTTCCTGCTCGACGTTGCGCTTCGGCGGCGTTTTTCCGCCCGCGACCCATACGGTGATTTCGGTTTGATTAAAGCGCTCGCGGTCGTCCATCACCGTCGCGGTTATCGTGTAGCGCCCGCCTTGTTTGGCGACGAATTTGCATTTTTCCGGTTTTTCGCCGGATTTGACGGTGCAGGTTTGCTCGTCCACAACCTGTTCCTGCCACGTTCCTTTATCAAACGCCCAGTCTTTCAAAACGGCTTTGATTTCCACGTCGCGACCGGCAATCAATTTTCCGTCGATGTCGGAAACGATTGATTCGACCTCAATCGGGTCGCCTTTCTGGACGAAATAACGCGAAATTTTCAGACCGACATAGAGCGAGGACGGATGCACCAATAAACTTGTCGAGCTCGACCACGTTTGACGATTCACGTCCTGCACCGCCGCCGCCGCCGTGATGCTGTACGGGCGCGGCGGATTGACCGATTCGAAATCTATTTTCAAAAGATGCTTGCCGCTCGCGTCTGTCACGCCTTTAAAATTTTGCGTCGTCGAGCCGCCGCGCGGATTATAGCCGCCGCGATAACTCATTTCGCCGTCGTAATCGGAATAGCTCATCCGCCACCACGGAACCCACGTGCCGAACGTGTAATCGCCGCGATTCGGCGGCGTGTAATTCGTCGGCGTCGCCGTCACAGTCCAGTTCGCGTCGGCGTTTGCCAAGCCGCCGCCCGCGTAATATTTCGCTTCGACGGCGACGTTGGCGCTCGCGCCGACAAAATGCGGCGCTTCGGTTTCGACTTTGGCGGAAACTTCAAATTCCGGTCGGCGAAATTCCTGAATTTGGAATTGATGACCGTAGGAATACGAGCCGTCGCTCGTGCCGAGCTGAATCGAGGCGTAGCCGAGATTCGCGTTGTCCGGCAGCTTGAATTTGAAATCGAACGCGCCGAACGTATTCAGATTAGCGTTGCCTTTGGCGACATCGTTGCCCTGCGCGTCTTTGACGATGTAATAAACCGCGCCCGCGCGATTGCCGAGCGGCTGAATATCGCCGAATTTTCCGCCTTCGTAGACGCGGATGTAGCCTTTGATGGAAACTTCTTCTTTCGGGCGATACATTTTCCGGTCGTCAAAAACAAACCAGCGCAAGGTGTCGGAAACGCTTTTTTTATGCCAGTTGCCGTAATCCTGCCAGTAATAATCGGACTGCTCGGGCATAAACGCGACGTCTTTGCCTTTTTTCGCAATCAATATATTCGGCTGTTTTGCCGCTTCATTCGGCAGCGCGAGCCGCAAAATTCCGCTGGCGGGCGTTTGATTCGTCTGCGCTTCATTGACGGTTTCGGTCTTCGTCGTTTCGCCGTTTTCCTCGACGGCTTCGGTGTCTTTATTAATCGATTCCGAAGCGCCTTTGCCCCAGAGCCATTGCCACCAGCTTTGCGCGACGGTTTCTTCTTTGCCGTCTGCTGAAGACTGATTGCTGACGGCTTTCGAGCCGTTCGGATAAATCGAAAGCTCGACGCCCGCGAGCGGTTTTCCGGTTTTCAGTTCCGTCGCAAAGCCGACCAGTTCCTGGTTGTCGACAAAAGCGTCCAAGCCGATTTGCGTCGCTTCCGCCCACGCCAAGATGCGAATTCTATCGTATTTATCGCGGCGCGTCGTCGGCTCGATGTCGACAATCGCGTGACCGTAGCCTTCATTTAAAGCTTCCGCCAAATCGATGCGCGTTTCGACCATTTCGTCCGGCTTGTTTTCGATAGTTACGACTTTGTCGGCGACTAATTTGCCGGGCATCGGCGGTTTTTTCGTGCCGTCGTCGTAGTTTATATAGCGGACGTATCTTTGAAACTGGCTCCAATCCGACGGCTGGACGGCGTAAATTTTCACCTTGACCGAGCGATGATTGGTCGAATAAATCGAATAAGCGGGTTTTGCCGTCGGGTCGAGCACGACGAAGCTTCCGCCCTGATTGTAAAGATTTTGTTCGGCTGAGCCGACCGCGATGGTCGCCGCGCCGGGCGCAACCAGATTTTGCCCGTAGATGTCTTTGACGCGATTATCGACCGAAACTTTATAAGTCGTGCTTCCCTTTTTGTAGCCTTCAATGTAGATATAATTTCCGCTCGGATACACTTTCAAGCCTTCGACCGCCGGCTCGATTTTGACCATTTCCTTCGTGAAATTCGCCGCGTCAATCGAGTTGGTAAATTCCAGATACCAGGTTTCAAACGGCGAGCAGTTTTTGTTCTCGCGCCAGCCGCAATAGCCGCCCGTAAATTTCATCGCGCCGAACGTGCGGAAGCTGTAAGCCTGGTCTTTGGTTGTCGTTAAAGGACCTTCGGCGGACGGCGTTCCTTTATTGACCGTCACGGTAATGGCGGAATCGGCGGGCAGCGCGTTTTCGGTCAAACCGTCGGAATTGACGGCGCGAAAAGCGAGCCAGCGTTTCGGCTGCGTTTGTTTCGCGTAATAGGCAAGCCCGGCGTCGGCGTCGATTTCCTGCTGAGTGGCGAGGCGAACGGGCAGTTTTTTCGCGCCGCCCGTCACGGTGATTGTTTTTAAAACGGCTTCCGGATTGATTTCCTGGTCAAACGAGATGAACATCAGCGCGTCGCGCCGCGTCGTCTGATTAGCCGGAATCATCTGCTCGACTTTCGGAGGCGGCGTGGTAAAAGTCCACGTCACGTCCTTCTGCAAAACCTGTCCGGTCGCTGACTTTGTTCCGGCGGGCACGCGCGCGGTAAATCGCGTCGCCATCGGAAAACGCTTCGTCGTGTCGAACATCAAAGTTTTTGTGCCGAGCCAGCGCCAGTTTCCTTCGGCGTTCGGCGTTAACTGGACGGGAACGATTTGCGCCGCCTGTTCCTGCGAGCCGACGGCGACCATCGGCTGCGAAAAAGTCACGCTCAAATCCGGCGCGAGATTGACTTCGCCTTCGGGCGAGAAACGTAAGACCTGCAAAGGCTGTTTGGCGGCGTCAACGTTTAAAACGTCGCGCTGAACGGGCGCGGGAAATTTCACCGGAATCATTTTGCCGGTTTTCGGCGGCGGCAGGCTTCCGGCGCGTTTGTTGAAATCCTTCTGGTCTTCGTCGCCGGTCTTGATTTCGGGAATGCGTTTCAGCAGGCTCGACGTTTCGCTTTGCGTCAAAGCGTCGCCTTTCGACGGCAGCTGCTTCTCGCGATTTTCCGCGCCTTCGACGCCTTCGCTGAGGCGAAATTTTAATCCTGGCGGTGTTTCACTCATATACTTTTGGATGGTTTTTCCGCTCGCCGTTTTCTGCGCGCTGACTTGCGGCGCAAGCGGCGCGAGCATTCCCAGATAAATAGCAAAAATCAACAAAAAAGAAACCGTTTTTCTCATAAATTACCCTTCGATAAAACTTTTGAGAGCGCGAATTCGGGGAAAGGTTTTTCGCGCCTTCATCTTACCTTAAATTCTTTTTTCAAACTAGCGCTTTAAAAACTCGCGTCAGAAGCTGAACGCGCTTGATTGGAAAAACTTGCGTCGAAAATGCAAAACGCAAAATGCAAAGTGCAAAATGAAAGAAAAGACTTAATTTTGAGTCCTGAATTTTGAATCCTAATATTTTGCATTTTGCATTTTGCGTTTTGCATTTAGTTACGATTTCACTATTCAATAATTCGGGTTTACTATATACTTGAAAGGGAAAATGCAACTTTGGCTTAGAGGTTGTCGTAAGCAATTTGGCAATTGGTCTTTTATTTGCAAATTTATCAGGAGCTAGATAATAAAAATGGGATTGTGGGCAAGAATTTCGAGAATATTTCGCGCCAGCACGGGCGCGGCTTTGGACAAAATGGAAAATCCCGAATTGGTTTTGCAGCAGACGATTCGGGATATGCGCGACCGCGTGCCGGAGTTGAATAACTCAGTCGCGCAGGTGATGGCGACCGAGCGCCTGCTGGCGAAACAGAAGGAAAATCTCTCGACGCAGGTCGTTGACCTCGACTCGAAAATCAAAGCCGCCGTCAAGATGAACCGCGACGACATCGCCACCGCGTACATCGGTCAATTGCAGCAGGCGCAGATTGATTTGGAGCGCACTTCAGTCCAGCTCGAACACGCTTCGATTGCTTCCAAACAAGCCCTGAAAGCGCGCGACAATTACGTTTTGAATATGAAAAAGCGCAGCGCCGAAGCGATGCAGCTAATCAGCGCCGCCAAACAAGCCAAATTGCAGGAACAGCTCGCGCAGACGATGGAAACCTTCAACATCGGCGACGACGCTTCGACCTTTACCGAGATGCGCGAAAAAATCGACCGCCGCGTCGCGGCAGCCGAAGCCAAATTGCAGCTCGGCACGTCTTCGGTCGACGCGCAGATGCAGGACATCGAGCGCGAAGCGATGGACATTCAACTGCACGACAAGCTTCTGGAATACAAACAATCGATGGGCTTGCTCGGTTCGGGTTCGTCGAATGCGGCGGGCAATCAACTCGGCGCGGGCAATCCGGCGGAAAATAAAAATTCCGATAATCAAAACCAGTTTTTTTTGAACGAGGGCAACAATACGGGAAATAAATAAGACGGCTTTCGAAATAAAGCAACCGCATCGGCGGATTCAAAATCAAAGATGAAGATTTTAGCGCGAACGAAGAAAGACTAAACTTTACTTTATGGCAGACTTAGCGAAATATCAGCAGGAATTCAACCGATTTAATACAAAATACGCCAAAGAAGCAATCAAGGAACCCGTCAACTTTTGGGGCTTGGCGGGCTTTGCGGTGGCGGCGGCTTATACCGGAAACGTTTTGCCGCTATTTATCGCCCTCCTGCTTGAAGTTATTTATATGGTCGTCGTGCCGGTTCTGCCGACTTATCGCCGCCTGGTCGACCGCCGCGAAAAAGAGCGCCTCATCGCCCTGCACAAATCGAATCGCGACAAGCTGATAAAAACTTTCAGCCCGCGCGAGCGCGAAGCCGTCGAATATCTGAAATGGCAGAAAGAGCAGATTAAGAAAAATTATCTGAAATTTACGGGCGCGAAACAATTATCGTCAAATCTAACGTCGCTCGACCAGCGCTGGGAAGATTTCGTCGACCTGCTCGACGTTTATCGCCGCCGCAAACAGCATCTGAAATCAATCAACCGGCAAGCGGTTCACAATCAATTATCGCAGGCGTTCCGCGCCGCCGAAAACGCGCCGGACGAAAAAACGAAACGCGTCCAGCAGACGAACGTCGAAATCTTAAAACGCCGTCTCGCCTCGTTTGACGAGCTGGAAAGAAGCGTCAAACTGGTCGAAGGACAGCTTCAATCAATCGAAAACTTTTTCGGCTATCTGAACGACGAAATCGTCACGATGTCGACGCCCGACAAATTCTCTCTGCTCGATTTCGAACAGCTTTCCGATTCCATCGCGATGACGAAACAAATGCTCGACGCCACCGCCGACGCGATGGGCACGCTCGACTCGCACAATCGCCAGATGGGCAATTACGAGCTTTTGCCGGAAGTTAATCGCTAGATTTTATTTAATATTAGAAAAATGAAAAGGCGGAGTTGACCGCCTTTTTTATTGCAATAAAGGCGGAAACGCGACAGTGATGGAGCGTGTCCCCATGATTAGCTTATCTAATCGCTAAACTTGAACACGCTCCATCACTGTCGCGTTTCTGCCTTTGTTATCTATCCTAAATCGCTGATAGAAAGCAAAAGGTTATTTTGATTCGTCGCGTAGGCGACGGCGACTTCTTTTCTGACCAAGCCTTCGCGGATAAATTTTTCGAGCACGCGGTCGAAAGTCTGCATTCCTTCGATTTCGCCGTCGTTCATCGCGTCGACAATCGAGCGTCCTTCCTTTTCGCCTTTTTCGATGTATTCGCGCGTGCGCGAATTCGAGACCAGAATTTCGATGGCGGCGATTCGACCGCCGCCGACTTTCGGCATTAAACGCTGAGAGATGATGCGGCGAAACGATTGAGCGAGGCGCGTGCGGATAGCCGATTCCTCGACTTTCGGGAAAACGCCGATGATGCGGTCGATGGTTTTGGCGGCGTCGACCGTGTGCAGCGTCGATAAAACGAGGTGTCCGGTTTCGGCGGCTTCCATCGCGACTTCGATGGTTTCGCGGTCGCGCATCTCGCCGACTAAGATTACTTTCGGCGCTTGACGCAGCGCGGCGCGGAGGGCGAGCGCGAAATCCGGCGTGTCCGAGTGCAGCTCGCGCTGGTGAACCGTGCTGAGCTTGTGCTCGTGAATAAATTCTATCGGGTCTTCGATGGTGACGATGTGATATTTCTTGGTCGAGTTTATAAGGTCGATAATCGCCGCCAGCGTCGTCGATTTTCCCGAACCCGTCGGACCTGTCACCAGAACTATACCGTTTTTCAGCTCCGCCGCGTTCATCACGGCGGACGGCAGCTTCAGTTCTTCCCAGTTCGGCGGCTTGGTCGGAATCACGCGCATCACGATGGCGTAGGTTCCGCGCTGGCGAAAAATGTTGACGCGAAAGCGGCACAAGCCGTTGACGCTGTAGGAAATATCGGCTGAGCCTTTCTTTTCCAGCGTTTCCAAGCCCTGCTCGTTGCCGTGCAGCATCAAATCAGCCATCGCCTTGATTTGCGGCGGCGTCAGGCGTTCCAGACCGGGAATCTGCACGCCCTGCAAATCGCCCGTCAATTCGACCTGCGGCGGGCGACCGGGCGAAAATATCAAATCGCTTATCTTCGGGTCGACGCTCAGCATACGGTGCAAAACGCTGTGAAACATCTGCGTATTTTGCGCGAGTGCCGGATTCTGGCTGTTTATCTGCGGCGCGGGCGCTTTGACGAAATTATTCGGAGCGGCATTGACGGGATTTGTTATCGGCTGGTTCATTTTGTTTTATTGCTATTTCGGCTGCAAGCAGGAAGTCGGATTTGTCGTTTCAGGCTGGCGTCAATCCTTCACGGATGACAATTCAATATTACTATCTTCGCCGCCGATTAATCAATGACTTTGTAATCCTTGCGATGATTTGCCGAATCAATTAAAATTAAAAGTTTCAGTTTATCTGAAAATTCAGGCAATTATTTACTATCAATTTTTAAAAGAGGAATTCAGCAAACTATGAAAAGAGTTGGAATTTTGGTCGGGCGCGAGCAGACGTTTCCCGAATCGATTATCAAAAGCATCAATGAAAAAAGTAATGGCGCAATCGTCGCCGAAATGGTCAAAGTCGGCGGCATCCGGCTGGACGAACCGAAGCGCTACGATTTAATCATCGACCGCATTTCGCACGAAGTTCCGTATTATCGCGCGACCTTGAAGCGTTTCGCGCTGGAAGGAACTTATATCGTCAACAACCCGTTCTGGTGGTCGGCTGACGATAAATTTTTTAATTATTGTTTAGCCGCGAAATTGGGCGTGGCGATTCCGAAAACCGTTCTGCTGCCGCAGGAAAGCTACATTAAAGACATCACCGCCGAATCGCTCAGAAATCTCGAATTTCCGATTGACTGGCAAGGCATTATCGACTACGTCGGCTTTCCCGCGTTCCTGAAACCTTTCGACGGCGGCGGCTGGAAAAACGTCTCGAAAATTCATTCATTAGAGCAACTCTGGCACGAATACAACCAGACCGGAACTTTGTGTATGACCTTGCAGGAAGGCATCGAATACGACCAGTTCGTGCGCTGCTACTGCGTCGGGCAGGAAAAAGTCTTGATTATGCCGTATGACCCGTCGCAGCCGTATCTGTCCGGAATGCAGTATGTTAACGTCGAAGATTATCTTTCGCCGGAGCTGCACGCGCGCGTCGAACGCGACGTTATCACGATTTGCAAAGCGCTCGGCTATGATTTGAACACGGTCGAGTTTGCGATTAAAGACGGCATTCCCTACGCGATTGACTTTATGAATCCCGCGCCCGACGCCGAGCTCGCTTCGGTCGGCGAATACAACCACAACTGGATTGTCAACGCGATGACCGATTTCGTCATCAACAAGCTGAGCGGCGAACCCGCGCAGCCCGAATATCGCTGGACGGCAATGCTCGCCGGCGAAACCGCAGCGAAACCGGCGGCTAAACGCGCTCCGAAAGCGAAAGCCGAAACCAAAGTCGAAACAAAATCGCGCTCCAAGAAAGCGACGAACGCTGAATAGAGACGCGGAGAAACGAAGACGCGGGGACGCGGAGAATTTTGTTTTTAAATCTCAAGAATGAGATTAGCAAACTATCTCCGCGTCCCCGCGTCTCTTTGTCTCCGTGTCAAAATTTAATCTTCCGCTTCAACCAGCGGATTGCGCTCTGCCAGAATATTTCCGCTCATTATCAAGCCGACCCAAATCAGAAGGCTGACCGCCGAGACCGTCCAGCCGACGTTGGTAATCAAATCATTGGTCAGCAAACCGAGCAGAATCGCGATAAAGCCGACGAGCGCAAAGCGGAGAGCCATTTTCTTGCCGCGTAAAATTCCTTCCAGCCAGTTGATGCGGCGGATTTCCTGCTCCATATAATCTTCGTCCGTATTCAGGCGCGAAAAATATTCGGTTTCGGCTTCCGCCCAGTTTCGCAGGGCTTTGGTGTCGGCAAAATGAATCGCGGTCGCGAAATGATGAATGACGTGCGCGATTTTTCCTTCGCGCAGGGCGATTTCCGCCAAGCCGCGCACGGAACGAAAGCTTTCCTGCGTCGCGTCCAGCGCTTTCTGGAAAACGCGGCGCGCGCGCTCCCATTCGCCGTATTGAAAATAACTTTCGCCCAGACGCGCGAGAAGCTCGCTGTCACGGCGTCCGCGAATTTCCGCCAGGCGCAGCGCGGCTTTCGCTTTTAATTCCAGCTTTTCGTTGTGTTCCGAACCGGCAAACGAATGCAGGCAGCGGGCAAATTCAAAAATCAGCCACGCGTCGGACGGCTTCAAAAGCAGCGCGCGGCGAAAGGCTTCGAGCGCCTGCAAAAGATGTCCGGCGAGCCGCAATTCGTTTGCCAGCTGGCGCAGATATTCGGCTTTTTCGTGGTCTTCGACAATCGCCGTCGAATTTTTTCTTTTGCGATTGGAAATTTGAAATTCGCTGACCGAATTTTCCAAAACCTCGGCGGACGGCAATTTCGCAAATTCGGCTTTCATCAAAGTTTCTTTCGGCTCGGTCAGATAATCGCGCAGCTCGATTGAGCGATTGTCCAGAGAATCTTCGTTGACTCTGGAAAACAGCGATTTGACCATCCGTCGATAATCATCGCCGCCGGAAGCGAAAGTGAAAGTCAAACCTTTTCCGGTGACGGCGGTGCGATAACGATAAAAAACATTTCCGCCGCGTTTCAGCGCGCGCATCGCCTGGGTTTCGACCTGTTCGACGTCGCCGACGTTCAATTTATTCGGCTGTCGATTTATCCGCGCCCAAAGGCTCGGAATTAATCCGGTGCGCGACAAGGTTTCGCCGTCGAAAATGATTTTGTCCGTCACAAGCAGCGACGGAACGACCAGCCAGCCGACGACAATCGCCAGCGCCCCGGCGAAATCCAGCTCCAGGTAAATAAAAAACGCCGCGAGAAACGTCGTCAGAAAAACCGCGACGAAATAACTGTTCGGCGAAACGCGAATGCCGCTTGTTTTGCCGGAAAGCTCGCTTTTCACGGAAGCTTTTCCAGTCGAAACTTCACGCGTTTTTATTTGGGCGATTTGTCCCACGCTTTGAATC
>DASVWG010000089.1:0-20541 GCA_036389695.1 Pyrinomonadaceae bacterium | reverse complement strand
GTAAAATATCGAAATAAACAATCCCATATCTCTGAACTGCTTGGTAATCGCGGGTTATCAGCGGTGGTTGATTTTCCCAACCGGCTTGATTATTTTGTTTCGATTTTACCGCTTGGAAATTTTTACTCTGTTGAGAGGATTATTAATGAAAATACGCTTCTGCCTTTTTACGAACCTTTTCTGCCTTCCGACCGGGCGGAATTAGTTCGTCAGGAGATGAAGGATGACTCTAAAGATAATCATTTGCGCTCACGCGCGGCAACAACAGTGAAACAGGTAAAAATGCCTGAGCATCTGCGATTTTGTCCTCTTTGTGTTGAAGATGACAAAAATGAATACGGAGAAACTTACTGGCATCGGCTTCATCAACTTCCCGGTGTGCTGGTTTGTCCTAAGCATTCCTGCTTTCTTGAAGACAGTTCTCTGGAATGGAAAAGAGGCATTGGCAGCCATTTCTATTCAGCCGAGGATTATATTTCGCGAAAAAAGCCAAGATTATTGAAACAATCCAATGCTAATCAGCAAGTTTTGATAAAACTAGCAGAAAATGCCGAATGGTTACTTTGTCAAAATTATATCTCGATTGGAAATGATGTAATTCGTGACAGATATTACAATCAGCTTCTAAAAAAGGAACTGGCTTATTACAATGGCAGAATTAGAAATAACAAACTGTTTAAAGCTTTTCAAGATTTCTACTCGCCGGCATTGCTTGCAACTATAGGCTGTCAGATTGAATCAACTCATCGAAGCTGGATTTTCCGAATCGTTGAGAAGAGTAAAACGGATATGATTCATCATCCGATTCGCCATTTCTTAATGATGAGTTTTCTCGGATTTACAGCAGAAGAATTTTTCACATCTTTCGTCGAATTCAAACCGTTTATAGATGGACCTTACCCTTGTTTAAGTAGAGCTTGTAATCATTACGGAGAATTCAGAATTCAACAGTGTGAAGTTTTCGATAATCTGACCAAAGGAGAAAGAAGAGGTAAGCCAATTGCTATTTTCACTTGTGAGTGCGGCTTTATTTACCAACGAGTCGGACCGGACAAATCCGAAGAAGACCGTTTCAGATACGATTCGGTTCGTGAATACGGAGCCGTTTGGGAGAACAAGTTAAGAGAGCTGTGGGATGACCTTTCACTTTCGCGGGCTGAAATTGCTCGCCGTCTGAAAATTAGCGATCTTTCAGTAACAAACATTGCACATCGGCTGAATTTTCCAATGAATAAGCCTGGGACAAGAGTTTCCAATGACAAGGCTCATCGCAAAACTCCGAGAAGAACTTTATCGGAATCAAAAAAACTTTATCGGAAGAAGTGGCTTAAAGTCCTGAAGGAAAATCCTCAAGCGAATAGGGATAAGCTAATTAAATTAGCAAACTTTGAATATCTCTGGCTAATGAGAAATGATGCCGAGTGGACAAAGAAACATTTGCCGGAGGTTCTGAAGATTCAAAGGAAAAAGGAACACCTCGATTGGCAGAAAATAGATGATAAGCTTTCGATGGCAGTGCTACGAGCCTGTTCTGATATAATTACGGCTTTACCTCCTAAAAGAGTTTGCATTACAGAGATAATCAAAATAACAGGTTACAAAAAATGGATTGAAAAAAGAGAATTAAAACTTCCTAAAACTACTCAAATACTCAAGGAAAAGTTAGAATCTCTGGAAGATTACATGATCAGAAAACTCAAACTGGCGGAAAGAAAATTCATTGAAGAGAGGAAAATTCCAATCCATTATCAATTAGTCCGTGGAGCGGTTATTAATAACCACACAACTAAAAATTCCGAGAGAATTCAAAGAGAGATAACCATAACTTTAGCAGAAATTAAAAGACAACTTACTTAATGCAAAAAGAGGCGACCTAAATTAGGTCGCCTCTTTTTAAGCTGGTTGGGTAAAAAGGGATAAATTATGTCAAAAACCAGTTTCCAACTTTATTCCCTAGTTTCCAACTTTATTCCCCAAATATAAGTACCTGTCAGGCTATTTTGCGCCGCTTGCGAGTTTTCCGATTAAGGTAAACAGCGGTAGGTACATTGAGATGACGATTGAGCCGATGGTGACGCCGAGGAAGGCGATGAGGGCGGGTTCGATTAGTGCCAGGAGGTCGGCGATGGCGGAGTCAACTTCGTCTTCGTAGAAGTCGGCGATTTTGCCGAGCATGGCATCCAATGCGCCAGTTTGTTCGCCGACGCCGACCATTTGTCCGACCATGTGCGGGAAGACTTCGGTGGCTTTTAAGGGCTCGACGAAATTTTCGCCGCGTTCGACGCCGGCGCGGACTTTCATAATCGCGTCTTCGACGATGACGTTGCCGGCGGTTTTGGCGGTGATTTCCAGTGATTGCAGAATCGGGACGCCGGAAGAAAGCAGCGTCGAAAGGATGCGCGAGAAGCGGGCGACGGCGATTTTGCGGAGGATGCTGCCGAAAATCGGGAGCTTCAAGAGAATCGCGTCGATTTGATGGCGACCTTTTGGCGTTTTGTAATAAAATCTGGTGCCGATGACGGCTCCAATCATGAAAACCAGCGTCGCGATGCCGCCCCAGCCGGCAAGGAAATTACTGATTGCCATGACGATGCGCGTCGGCAGCGGCAGTGCTTCGCCCGGTCCGAGAAGTCCGAGAAAGATTTGCTCGAACTGCGGGATGACGACGACCATAATAATCGCGACCGCCGCGATGGCGACGAGAATGACTGCCGCCGGATATATCGAAGCCGAGACGATGCTGCGTTTTAATTTCACGACCTTTTCAATCAAGGTCGCGAGGCGCTGCAGGATTAAATCCAGCACGCCGCCCGTTTCGCCGGCTTCGACCATCGAAGTGTATAGATTGTCGAAAACTTTCGGGTGTTTTTCCAGCGCCGAGTGCAGCGTCGAACCTTCTTCGACGTGCTGGCGAACCTGATTCAGAACGTCTTTGAAAAACGGGTTCTGCTGCTGCTGCGCGAGAATGTCCAGACATTGGACGAGCGGCAAACCGGCGTCAATCATCACGGAAAACTGGCGCGTGAAGACGGAAAGCTCTTTGGCTTTGACTCTTTTCTTCGCGCCGAGCTTCGGGATGCTGAACTCGCGTCCTTTTTCCGACGCCTGCGTCAGCACAACCTGTTCGCGGCGCAAAAGCGCGCGCAGCTCGTCCTGGCTGGCGGCTTCGCGCTCGCCGGAAACCATTTCATTTAAGCGATTTCGACCTTTATAAACAAATGTTGGCATTTTTCGTCTCTAGCTCCTGTTATCTCAATCAAAAATTAAGAATTTAAAATTAATTGGCTGAAATCTTTAATTCTTAATTTTGAATTTTTAATTTTTATCTAGCGAACCGGCGGGCGCTGTCCGATGGGGCGACCCTGGGCATAAGGGCTGGCACTTTGCGCCGGCATTCCGGGTTTGACCTGTCCGCCGTAAGAACTGTTAACGCCCGCGCCGCGTTCGATTAAATCCTTGAGTTCGTCGGCGTTCGATGAACGCTGCATCGCGACGTCGAGCGTAATCAGGCGTTTCTGGAAAAGCGTGGCGAGCGCCTGATTAAACGTCTGCATTCCGAATTTATCCTGTCCGGTCTGCATCATCGAATAAATCTGGTGAATTTTGTCTTCGCGAATCAGATTGCGGATAGCGGAATTCGGAATCAGGATTTCGAGCGCCATCACGCGTCCGTCGCCGGAGGCTTTCGGCAAAAGCGATTGGCAGAGAATTCCTTCGAGAACCAGTGAAAGCTGCGTGCGAACCTGCGCCTGCTGTTCCGCCGGAAAAACGTCGATGATACGGTTAATCGTCGAAGCGGCTGAGTTTGTGTGCAGGGTGGCGAAAGTTAAGTGTCCGGTTTCGGCGATGCGCAGAGCCATCTCAATCGTCACGAGGTCGCGCATTTCGCCGACCAGCACGACGTCCGGGTCTTGACGAAGCGCGGTGCGCAGAGCGTCGGCGAAACCGTGCGTGTCGGCGCCGACTTCGCGTTGATTGACGACGCAGTTTTTGTGATTGTGCAGAAACTCAATCGGGTCTTCGATGGTCAGAATATGGTCGTGGCGGTCGATGTTGATTTTATCGACCATCGAAGCGAGCGTCGTGGATTTACCGGAGCCGGTCGGACCCGTGACCAGAATAAGCCCGCGCGGTTTTTTGCACATATCCGAGACGACCGGCGGAAGCCCGAGCGCGTCGAACGATTTAATCTCGTAGGGAATCGCGCGGAAAACGCAGCCGACCGCGCCTTTCTGGTTGAAAAGATTGGCGCGAAAACGCGACATTCCTTTTAAACCGAAAGAAAAATCGAGCTCCAGATTTTCTTCAAAACGATGCTTTTGCGCGTCGGTCAAAACCGAATAGGCGAGCTGTTTGGTCTGCGCGGGCGTCAGCGGCGGATATTCCGTTAACTGGTGCAGATGACCGTGAACGCGAACCTGCGGCGGCGAATTCGTCGTCAGATGCAAGTCCGAGCCGCCCATGTCCGTCATTTTGCGGAGCAGGTCGGGCAGCGTCACCTGCGATTCGATGTTTGGTTGCTCGTAGCTCATAATTTAAGGTTTGTGGTCTTTGACCTTTGATTTTTGACCTTTGAAAGTTGTTTTAAATCAAAGGTCAAAGTTCAAAGGTCAAAGCTCATTTTTGTTATCTGAGTTCGGCTTGCTGAACCGGGCGGTTCGCGCGCTGCTGGAGAGAGTTGAGGACTTTTTCGGATTCTGCCGCGATGCGCTCGGAGGATTCGTCCGAAGCGTTGGTCGCCAGGCTGTAAATGCGTCCTTCGACTTCGGCGAAATAGAAGAGGCGCGATTGAATCTGACCGTTCGTGCCGGGCGATTGAGCGACGACGACGTAGACTTTTTTACCGCCGACTTCTTTCTGGTAATCGTTGACGACCCAGCCCTGCTCTTTCATCATCCGGTCAATCACCGTGCGGCGCAGCGCACTGGTTTGCACGCCGCCGACGGTTTTGCGTCCGCCGCTGCCACCGTCCGCGCTGACGGCGGGACCGACGACGCCCAAAGATGCGCTGCCGATGGTTTTTCCGTTGTCGTCATCGACGCGAAATTGCAGCTCGCCCTGTGTCGCCTGATTTTTCTTCCAGCCACGCGGTGCGGTGTCGCCCGAAGGCAACAGCGCCTGCGGCTCGACAGTTTCGACTTTCTTTGAACTGTTTTCTTTGGATTTCTTCCAAATGCTCTTGTCAATCGGGTCGCGCTGAGCGCCGCTTTCCTGCGCCAAACGTATCTGGCGCAGACGCAAAGCGCGTTTGCGGGCGGCGATGGCTTTCTGTTTGCGCTGTTTGGCGCGATACCATTTCCACCAGGCTTTCGAATATTTCTTCAGTTTTTTCTTTTTCTTTTTATGGTGCCTCGGTCCGGCTTCCGAATGATTTGTCGCCAGCGGGATAATCGCTCCCAGCGACAACAGTAAAGCTAACGATAATGCTATGGCTCGCAACATACTTCCTCCAGTTTCGCTAAAGAACCGTTTCCTTAACGACTTCCTCGATTGTGGTTATTCCTTCACGTATTTTATAAAGACCGGATTCGCGCAAAGTTATCATCCCGATGTCGATGGCTTTTTTGCGCAGCTCGATGGCGCTGGCGCCGATAATAATCAATTCGCGCAGCTCGTCCGTCACTTCCATCACCTCGTAAAGACCGACGCGACCTTTGTAACCCGTGCCGTTGCAAATCTGGCAGCCTCTGCCTTTATAAGTTTTGATTTCGCCGGCTTCGTCTTCGGAAAATCCGATTTCGACCAGCGCTTCGGGCGGCACGTGAGTTTCTTCCTTGCATTCCTTGCAGACGCGGCGGATAAGTCTCTGCGCCTGTATGATGTTGACGCTGGTGGCGACCAGAAACGGCTCGATGCCCATATTGACCATTCGGGAAATCGTCGAGGGCGCGTCGTTCGTGTGCAGTGTGGAAAGAACCAGGTGACCTGTCAGCGCGGCTTTGATGGCGATTTCCGCCGTTTCGAAATCGCGGATTTCGCCGACGAGAATGATGTTCGGGTCCTGACGCAGGAAAGAACGCAGCGCGGCGGCGAAGTTCAAGCCGATTTGCTCTTTCATCTGCACCTGATTGATGCCCGGCAAATTGAATTCGACCGGGTCTTCCGCCGTCATAATATTCGTTTCGGCGGTATTTAAAGCCTGTAAAGCCGAATAAAGCGTGTTCGTTTTACCCGAACCCGTCGGACCCGTGACGAGCACCATTCCGTAAGGCTTCGAGATATTGCGCTGGAAGATTTCCAAACTCTGCTGTTCAAAACCGAGCTTGGTCATATCGAGCATCAATTTATCTTTATCCAAAAGACGAAGCACGACTTTTTCGCCGAAAAGCGTCGGCAAACTCGAAACGCGGAAATCCAGCTCGCGCGAGCGGGCGTCGATTTTGACTTTAATCTTGATGCGTCCGTCCTGCGGCAGGCGTTTCTCGGAAATGTCGAGCTTCGCCATAATTTTCAGGCGCGAAATCAGCGCGTCGCGCATCTTCATCGGCGGGTGCATCACGTCATACAAAACGCCGTCGATGCGGAAGCGGATGCGAAAATCTTTTTCGTACGGCTCGATGTGAATGTCGGACGCGCCGCGCCGAAGTGAATCGACCAGAAGAACGTTGACCAGACGCACGACGGGCGCGTCTTCGCTCGCTTTGGCAAGCTCGGCGAGGTCGATTTCCTCGTTTTCATCGATAACTTCGAACTCGCCGTTAACGTCCTTATCAAACTGGAAACGGTCGAGCGAAACCGTCAAATCCGATTCGACCAATCTTTGCTCGCCTTTCGACGCGCCGTTTGTGCCGTTGCCGTTTTTGGAAATTCTCGCGGTGACTTTTTCAAAACGGTCGCTGGCGCCGACCACTTCGATGGATTTTGAAGAGCTGTAATATCTGCCGACGGCGGCGTGAATCGAGGTTTCCGACGCGATGACCGGCTCGACGTTCAGCCCGGTCATAAACTTGATGTCGTCCATCGCAAAGACGTTCGTCGGGTCAGCCATCGCCAGGGTCAAGGTCGCGCCGACTTTGGAAATCGGCAGGACGGAATATTTCAGCGCGACTTCCTGCGAAATCAGATTGATGGTTTCCTGCTCGATGTGAAATAAATCCAGATTGATTGACGGAACGCCGTATTGACGCGACAAAACGGCGGTGATAACGTCGTCCGAGATAAAATCGAGCTTGACTAAATTTGAACCTAAACGCCCGCCCTTATCACGTTGATATTCCAACGCCTCGCGCAATTGTTGTGGAGTTATTAAATTTTCGCGGACAAGAATTTCTCCGAGTTTTGCTGACATTGATTTATTTTATTGACGTCTTAAGTCGTGAATTTTAAAGACTTACGTTGAGAAAGGAAAAGCGGGCTGTCGGTTTTTATAAAACTTTAAAGACAGTGCTGGCAACGATGATAAACATCGTTGATTAGTTATATTATATGTTTAACTACAAAGTGTCAAGATTTGTTTTGGAAATTTTTGCGATTAAAAGCGTGGAAAATTAAACTAACAAGACAGAAGCCCGCGCGTCAGCAAGGGCGGAAAAAATATAAGAGAATAGGACGCTGAATTTTTAGGATTTAATAAGATTCATTAGAATAAATTTAAATAAATCCTAACGAATTCTAAATACACTTATTAAATCAGCGTCCCATTTTCGCTAAACAGTTTCCGCCCTTGCTGACGCGCGGGCTTCTGCCTCTGGCAAAAAGGCTGTTTCCGAATTTAATTTATTCGGAAACAGCCTTTCGTTTATTGAAAATTCAGTCGAAGAATTAAGTTTTCTTTTTCGTCGTGGTCGGCTTGGCGATTTTCTGCGGCGTCAGTTTTTCCTGAGTTTTCAGATAATCGACCGCTTCTTTGACGCTGGCTTTCAGCGGATGCGCGTCGGGCGCGGTCGTCGTAAAGCGTTCCATAATGTTCAAGCCTTCCTGCATCTGTTCTTTATTGCTGGCGATGACGCCGGAATTAAACAGCGACAAGCCTAAACCGGCGAGCAAATCCGGATTGTCGGGCGCGGATTCGAGTGCTTTGCGATAAAGCGGAATCGCTTCGTCGGATTTGCCGATTTTGCGCATCGCGTCAGCCATCCGAATTTGCGCTTGCGACTTTTTCGCCGGGTCCGTCTCGAGGGCGGCGTAGGCTTCGACGGCTTGCAGAGCTTCCGGCGCCTTGGCTTCGTCTGCTCTGGTCTCAATCAATAAACGATAATCTTCTATCATAATCGAATACGCCAACATTCGATTCGCCTCATAACCTTTCTGTTCGTTCGCATTGGTCGAAGTCGCGGTTTTTAACATCTCGACCACCTTTTGCGAAGCATTGATTGATTCGAGAAAATCCTTTTTCATCGCCTCGATATAAGTGGCTTTATTGGCGGTATCGGTCGTCGATTTTTTGTAGCTGACGACGCCGCGCTGTTTCAAGGCATCGGCTTTATTGTTCAGAAAAACGGGCGCGCTGCCCAAAAATTCGGGGTCGGCGTTATAACCTTCGTCAAATTTGGCGATTGCCGTGTCCCAATCGCTGGCGTCGTAAGCTTTTTTGCCTTCGGCTAGCGCGCGATTGATAACTTCATTTACGTTTTTAATTTTTTCGTTTTTGGCTAGTATTTCCGCGTTTTTCTTGGCTGCGTCTTCGCGTCTTTTCCTCTCTTCGGGCGATAAATCGGCGGTGTTCGTCGCGCTCGCCAGCGCCTGGCGAATTTCGTCTTCGGTCGGAATTTGTCCGTTACCTTCCGAGACTTCAATCGCGATATTATCCATACTCGCTTTCACGTTCGGATAAAAACCGGGTTGAATATTCGGCGCGGTGGCGACCAGCACAAACGTCTGCCCGATGGGAACGCCGGCAAAGCTGAAATTACCTTTTTTATCGGTTTTCGCCGAAGGCAGCTTGCCTCTGGAAACGTCGGTGCGGTAAGCGGTGACTTCCGCGCCTACGACCGGAACGATTGTATTATCGGCTTTTTTAAGCTGGACGCGTCCGCTAAGCGGAGCAGTGGTCTGGGCAAAGGCGACCAGGCTGCCCGTTAAAAATAAGGCAATAACAAATAATGAAACAATAAAGTTTTTACGATGCATTTGAATCCTCCAATGGTGTTCGAGACAAGTGTTGAAACTTGGCTTTAAGATGAACGAAGCAAAAAAATAGTTGTTAAACTTTGCTGATTTTAACTCAAAGGCGCGGAAAATTTAAGTAGAAAAACAATCTCGGCGGCAGGTTCGGCGCATTTTTTTCTTTTCTGTGTTAATCTGTCGTTCTTGAAGGGCGAGAAAACCGGAAAACCGCGCGGGCGGCTTGTTTCTGATTTTCCCGAAAGCTTTCCTTTCTGCCACAAACACCGATGCGATTTACGGTTCTCGGAAGCGGTTCGACAGGCAATGCCGTCCTCATCACCGCCGGAAATACAAGAGTTCTGGTCGATGCCGGATTGAGCGCAAAAGAAATTTTGCGCCGCCTTGCCGACATGGGCGAAGACTGCGCGCGGCTCGACGCGGTTTTAATCACGCACGAGCACAGCGACCACGCGGGCGGCTTGCGCGTGCTTTTAAAAAGCGTCAATTGCCAGGTTTTCATCTCCGGCGCGACGCGCGAAGCATACCTGCGCGAAAAGCCGAATCTAACGAACAACGAGCCGCAAAAACGCGCCGACGCGATGCGCGACCGCACCGTCGAGATTGATTCGGGCAAGGATTTCCGCATCGGCGAAATCGATTTTCACCCTTTCAGCGTGCCGCACGACGCGGTCGATAATTTCGGCTTCGTCGCCGAGCACAACGGCGTCAAAGTCGCCACTTTAATGGACTTCGGCTGCATCACGACCCTGATAAAGGAAAAGCTTTCCGGATGCGACGGCATCGTCATCGAATCGAATCACAGCCGCGATATGCTGCGCGCCTGCCCGGTTTACACATGGGAATTAAAACAAAGAATCCTGTCGCGCAACGGGCATTTATCGAATGAAGATTTATGCGACTGGCTGACCAACGATTTCGACGGCGCGGCGCGACACATCGTTCTGGCTCATTTATCGCAACGCGCCAACGAGCCGCATCTGGCGCGCCTGATGGCTGAAACCGCCTTACAGCTTCGCTCGCCGCTTTTCAAATGCGAAACCAAAATCACGCTTTCCCGCCCGAAAGAACCGACCGAATGGATTGAATTTTAGAAGCAGAAGCCCGCGCGTGAGCAAGGGCGGATTTCAATGCATAACGCAAAATGCAAAGTGCAAAATAAAGAAAGTGATTTTATTTTGCATTTTGCATTCTGCGTTTTCTCCGCCCTTGCTCACGCGCGGGCTTCTGCTACATTCGTGTTTGCGCTTGATTGCCGGTTCCGAGCGCGAAGATTTTAATCAGAATCACGCCCGCCAGAAAGCCGCCGATGTGCGCGGCGTAAGCGACGCCGCCCGTTCCCGCCGGCGTCATATAACCGGCAATCAACTGGTAAACAATCCAGATGCCGAGCGCGACAAAGGCTGGAACTTCCGTGAAAAAATTAAAAATAATCGCCTTGACGCGGCGATGCGGGAAAAGCAGCAGATAGCCGCCGAGCACACCCGAAATCGCGCCCGAAGCGCCGAGCATCGGCACGACCGAACTCGTATCCATCACGATTTGCCCGAGCGCGGCGGCAAATCCGCAAATGAGATAAAAACAAGCGTAACGAATGTGCCCGAGACGGTCTTCCAGATTATCGCCGAAAACCCAGAGGAAAAGCATATTGCCGAAGATATGCATAAAACCGCCGTGCATAAACATCGAGCTGAGAAAATTAAAATACACGGGCAGAGGCGTGTCAAAATGCTGAACGCGCCCGACATTTCCGAGCGAATCCTGCACAATTTGAACGCCCGTAATATCAACGCCGGTCGTAATTTCGCGCGGCACAAGCGAGAAAGCGTAATTAAAAGCGTCGTTGCCGCCTAAGCCCTGCAGCAGCACAAAAACCAGAAGATTAATCCCGATAAATGCGTAATTGACCACCGGCGTCCGCGTCCGGTCGGAATTATCATCACCGATTGGAAACATTTTTGAAAACCCTCCTTGTTCTTAAATCCTCAACCCAATATTTTATCAACTTCCGGGCTTAAGTTCAGAAACATTTCCGAACCTCGCTGAAACAATATTATAAACTAAATCTGCTCGTTTTCAGTCTGCAAAAGCTCGAAGCCTTCCGAACGCGCGACGAAGGTTGCCGCCGTGATGTCGCCGACGACATTCAGCGTCGTGCGGCACATATCAAGGATGCGGTCGACGCCCAGAATAATCGCAATCAGCGCGGGCGGAACGCCGATCATCGCTAAGATTCCGATGATAAACGGAATCGAGCCGGAAGGCACGCCCGCCGTTCCGACGCCGCCCAGGATAGCCAGATAGACGACCGTTAATTGTTGAAAGAGCGACAATTCCAAACCGAAAATCTGCGCCAGAAACAAAACCGTGACGCCTTCGTAAAGAGCCGTGCCGTTTTGATTCGCCGTCGCGCCGACCGTTAAAACAAAGCTGTTGATTTCGCGCGGCACGCCCAGATTTTCTTCCGAGACGCGCAGCGCGGTCGGCAAAGTCGCGTTTGAAGAGCTGGTCGAAAAAGCCGTGACGATGACCGTCCAGACGCGGCGAAAAAATTCGAGCGGATTGATTTTCGATAAAAACCAGATTGACAGCGAATAAACGCCGAAAAAGTGCAGCGAAAGACCGAGCATCACCGTTAAGATAAACCAGGCGAGCGGCGCCAGAAGGTCGGCGCCGAATTTCGCGATGTTGTTGAAAATCAAACAGGCGACCGCGTAAGGCGCGAATTTCATAATCATGTCGATGATTTTCGAAGTGATTTGAAACAGCGATTCCATCACGTTAACAAACGGCGCGCCGATTTCGGCGGGCATCAGCGTGATGGCGACGCCGATTAGCAGGGCGAAAAACATTATATGCAGCATATTCGGGCTGGTTCCCGTCACGCGTCCTTCGCCGGTTTCCTTGTTGACCGCGACCTTCAAATCACCGATGGCTGAAGCGAAGAAATTGCGCGGCACAATCGTATTGACGACCTGCATCAGAGCCGAATCGGTCGTCGTGGTTTTCGTCACGTCGGTGACGGTTGCTCCGGCTTGCGTTTTGTAATCTTCCTGCAATTTCAGGGCAACTGCCGGGTCGATTCGATTGCCCGGTCGAATCGTATTTGCCAGCGTCAGACCGATAACGACCGAAATAGCCGAAAGCACCAGACAATAGCCGAACGATTTCAAGCCGACGCGCCCGAGCTTGCGAATATCGCCGATGCCCGCCACGCCGACCACCAGCGAAGCAAAAACCAGCGGCACGACAATCAGCAGCAGCAGGCTCAAAAAAAGCGTCCCGATGGGCAAGGTAAAATTGCTAATCGTCCAGTCAACCCAATCGGTAAAGTCTTTGCCGTAAACTTTGCCGAGCTGATTGGCGATAATGCCGCCGACCACGCCGACCAGCAAGCCAATCAAAATCTTCGTATGCAAAGCCATACCTTTCGGCTTGTCGCCCGTTTTATCGTCCAAATCGGTTCGTAATTCCTGTTCGTATCTGTTTTCTTCGCTCATATTTTTTAGTACTGAGTGCTGAGTACTGAGTACTGAGCACCTTTAATTATTTTCCGTCCCGTTTATTTTCGATTGATTTTCTTAAACCACCAATAATTTTGCCGACTTCTCTAGCCATCTGCATAAGCTGAACAAAATTATCCTTTTCTAAATATTCCGCATCCCAAGCCACATAAAGCTGTGAGCGAACTTCCGCGCAAGAGCCTTTCGCGATTGATATATATTGGTGAAATTCGGTCGTCCGACCACGCTCAAATCCTTCGGCTAAATTTGACATAATGGAAACTGAAGCGCGTCTAATCTGCTCACGTAATCCGAAATCTTTGGCAAAGTCGCCGGAATTTGTAATTTTATAAATTTCCCTCGTTAATTCCCGCGCCTTTTGCCAGGCAATCAGGTCTTCAAATCTTTCAACTTTTTTATTTTCGTAAGGTTTTGCTTCGTCCTGCATATTTCACACTAACTCAGTACTCAGTACTTTCCACTCAGCACTCTCTAACGTCCCCATTTTAATTTGTTTCTTAAAACATCAAAATAATTTCGGTTCGGCGGCTGGACGAGGTTAAAGCTCGTCTCGCTTTTCGAGATGACGACCGCATCGCCGGTTTGCAGCTGGTAGCCGATTTGTCCGTCCAGCGTCAGCACGACGCCTTCGGCGGCGGTCGTCAGGCGCAGTTTTATTTCCGCCGTGTCGGGCGTCACAATCGGGCGATTGGTCAATGTAAAAGGGCAAATCGGCGTCAGCACGACGGCGTTCATCGAAGGATAGACAATCGGACCGCCGGCGGAAAGATTGTAAGCGGTAGAGCCGGTGGGCGTCGAGACAATCAAGCCGTCGGCGCGAAAGGAATTGACATACTGGTCGTTTAATTTGACTTCGATTTCGATGATGCGCGCCAGCACGGATTTATTGATGACGACGTCGTTCAGCACGCGCCCGGTTTCGAGCTTTTCCGCGCCGCGCCAGTGTTCGGCTTCGAGCATCACGCGGCGGTCAAGCTCGTAAGCGCCGGCGAGAATATTTTCGAGCGCCGTGAACATTTCCTCGATGCGAAATTCCGTCAGATAGCCGAGACTGCCGTAATTGATGCCGAGCACGGGCGTTTCGCGACTGCCGATCAAGCGCGCGGTGGCAATCATCGTTCCGTCGCCGCCGAGCACGACAATCAAGTCGGATTTTTCCTGAAATTCTTCCGCGCCGACCGCTTCCAGAGGGCAGCTTTCCGCCCTTTCCAGCGTCTTGCCGATCAGCTTTATATCGCGTTTTTTCAGCCACGCCGCCAGCTCGCAAGCCGTCTGCCACGCCTCCGCGTGATTCGGTTTGACGACGACCCCGACGTGTTTGATTGCCTGATTAACCATTTGAAGACAAAAGATTTTGTCAATGATTAACTAAACGCGGGAAAACTGCAAGTCTTTTTTGGAAGGTAAATCTATGGAAAAGTTTCCGTGTCTGCGTCTCGATTTCGATTTAAGCACAAAAAAATGCAAGAGCCGAAGCTCTTGCGTCCAGTTCAGTGATGAGACCTGCTTGATTAAACTTATTTTTTCGTAAAATACATTTCCGAAGTCTGCGTGCCGCGCGGCGACTGCGTTTCGCGCACGACTTTCAAGGTTTTTCCGCCGTCGGCGAGTTCCCACGTTTCTTTGGTCGTGACGGTCACTTCGCCCATCTGCGAATTGAATTTGCGCGTCGAGGTCAGATTTAATTTGCCGTCTTTTTCCAGATTGGCTTTCAGCATTGCCGAAGCCGCCGGAATTCCCGCCACGGCTTCGGTCGCGGTTTCCTTGCCTTCGAGACTGTAATTAAAGACCTGCGCGCCGTCGCCGCCGAAGCCGCCGCCCCAGTTGCCGCGTCGATTTCCCGCGCCGGTGCCGTCCGATTCGGGACGCGCCGCTCTTTTAGTGGTCTGTTCGATTTTTAAATCCTTGTCGGTCTGCGTGACATTCATCGTCATCGCTTCGATGCGCGACATTTCCGGCAACTTCGATTTTTTCGCGTCCAATTCCCAGCTGCCCGCGAAATTGGTTTTGGTCTGCGCGAAAGCGCTTAATGAAAACAGGCAAACGACTGCCGCTATAACTGCTAACTTCTTCATTTAAATTGCTCCTTATGAATTTTAAGAAAAGTATTCCCGGCTAGGTTAGACGCGAAATCCGTGCGTTTGGTTACTCGTCAATTGTAAAGATTTGCAATATTCGGGGATTAACAATAAAAATCGACGCTTTTTTTCAGAATATATCTTAACGCCTGAGATGTTGGTCAATTACATTATGAAATTAGTCAATAACATTGCGATGTTGGTCAATAACATCGTGATGTCAGTCTTTAATTTTACGATAACAGTCAATAACATCGTGATGACATTGACCAACATCGTGATGACAGTCAATGACATCGCAAAATATGTCAATAACATCGCGATGTTATTCAATGTCATCGCGATGTTGGTCTTGTCACCTGCGATGTTAGTCTTGTCACCTATGGGTGACTTAAAGGTTACTTACGAGTGACGTCAGGTCACCTGCAAGTGACTTAAGGTAACTTGCAAGTGACGTCAGGTCACCTGCAAGTGACTTAAGGTAACTTACGGATTATTTGAAGGTCACCTGCAAGTGACAAGACCAACATTGCAGGTGACCTTCAGTCACTTGCAGGTGACAAAGCAGCTTCGGCTTATTCCTGCTTATCCGGCATACCGACCGTTCCCTGATGCAGGTGGCTGTGCGAATAGCTGTAGAAGAAATAAACAATCATTCCGATGAGCAGCCAGATAGCGAAACGAATCCAGTTGGTAATCCCGAGTTCGGTCATCAGATACAGACAGCTCATCACGCCCAATATAGGAATCAGCGTCAGGCGTCGGGCGACCGCATAATAAGTCATCACCAGCGCGATGATGATGAAAACGAAATAGGGAATTTTGTGCGAGAACGCGCCGAGCGTCGATTCGCCCGCTTCGGTCGGCGAATAATCGGTGAAAAATCTGGCGACCGCCTCGCCGTTGAAATAAAATATTCCGACCATTATCAGGATAAACAGCGCGGGCACAATCCATTCCGAATTGATATACGGCACAAAACGTTTTTCACCGGCAAATTCCTTATCTTTGACCAGCACGCCCGCGCAGACAATCGTAAACGCGAACAGCGTCCCGATAACCGATAAATCCGTCACTTCGGACAGATTCATAAACAGCGCGGGAATCGCCACCATAAAGCCGGTCAGAATCGTCGAAAACCACGGCGTGCGAAAGCGCGGGTGAATCGACGAAAAGATTTTCGGCAAAAGCCCGTCGCGGCTCATCGCCATCCAGAGACGCGGCTGACCGAGCTGGAAAACAAGCAAAACGGTCGCAATCGCGATAATCGCGCTGACGGCGATAACGCCGGAAATCCACGGGATATTGACGCCTTCCGGTCCGAAAACAAAAGCCAGCGGGTCGCCGACGTTCAGCTTCGTGTAGGAAACCATGCCGGTTAAAACCAGCGCGAGCGCGACGTATAAAACCGTGCAGATGATAAGCGAATAAATCATTCCGCGCGGCAGAGTTTTATACGGGTCTTTACATTCTTCGGCGGTCGTCGAAAGCGCGTCGAAGCCGATATAAGCGAAAAAGACCGCCGCCACGCCCGTCATCATCCCGCCGAAACCGTTCGGCATAAACGGATTCCAGTTTGCCGTCTTGACAAAAAACGCGCCGACGATAATCACCAGCAGAATCACCGCCAGCTTGAGCGCGACCATGATGTTCGAAGCGGTTTTCGATTCGCGGATGCCGATGTAAACCAGACAAGTGATAACAAAAACGATGCCGAGCGCGGGCAAATCGGCGACCAGCGGAATGCTGCCGATATGCGGCGCGGTCGTCCACGCCGTGTATGCGTCGAGCTGACCGCAGGTGATGTCCTTCGACGTTTCGCAAGCCGCGCGCAAAGCTTCCACGGTCGTGCCGCTGCCGACGGCTTTCTGCACCGCGTCGTAACCGAGATTCGCGGTGCGAAAATCCATCGTAAAATTCAGCGGAATATTAATTCCGTTTGCCTTTAGCAAACTGGTAAAATAATCGCTCCAGCTAATGGCGACGGCGATGTTGCCGATGGCGTATTCGACCAGCAAATCCCAGCCGATAATCCACGCCAGAAGCTCGCCGAAACTGGCGTAAGCGTAAGTGTAAGCCGAACCGGCAATCGGAATTTTCGAAGCGAACTCGGCATAACACAAAGCGGAAAATCCGCAGGCGATTGCCGCAAAAATAAAAAGAATAATGACGGCAGGTCCGCCGTTGTGCGCCGCCTGACCAACCATCGCGAAAATGCCCGCGCCGATAATGGCGGCGATGCCGAGCATCGTCAAATCGAACGTGCCGAGCGAGCGCCGCAGACTGACGTTATCGCCCGCGACGGTTTCCGCGTCCGAAAAACCCGCGGCGGCGTCAGCCTGAATTTGCGCAATGGATTTCTTACGAAATAAATCGGTTGTTTTCATAGTTTTGACTTGATTGCATTTAGTAGAATTACTTAGTGTGCGAATTTTGAACGAATTTTTCGCGAGATGCAATGGAAATTGCGTCGAATTAGTCGTTTCTAAGCAAAAATTCCAAAAAAAATTAGAAATACATCCGGTTTATATATTTATTAAATCGGTGTCGAAATTACCGCTTAGATGAAAACTCGTCCGATTCACGAAAATTTAGATACGTCGTTCGTCAATCTGTCCGCCTTGCTGCGCTATCTGCAGCGCCGCCAGTTTGTCGGGCGCATCCGCGTCGAGCTGAGCGGCTACGAAGCCGAAATCGTTTTGCTCGAAGGCAATAAAATGAAGGTTCACGAGCACGACCGCATCGCCGGACGCATCGGCGAAGGCGCGGAAGCGCTCCAGCGACTTCTTATCCGCGCCCGCGAGCCCGGCGGAACGATAAACGTTTACCAGACGACGCCGGAAGCGCCGAAAAACGAGCCGCTTGCCGAAAAAATCAAACCCGCAATCGTCGAAGCCAAACAAGCGCCGAGCGTTTTGCCGAAAGCTTTGCCGAACGGAAATTCCAACGGTCATCACGCTGCTGCTGCGCGCACAATCGTCGCCGAAGAAATTCAGCCGCCGAAACAAAACGCGCCGCTGCCGGATTTTCCGTTTGATTTGACGAATGAAGTCGAAGCCAGAGCGCGGCAAACGCAGCAGATTTCGCCGCAGGACTGGCAGATGCTGCTTAGTCTAATCGGCGAATTGCTCGGCACGATTGACCAGAGCTTAGCCGTCGCGAATCTGAATTTTTCCGCCGCTTTAACAAAAGTCCGCGCCGAAATCGCCGTCGATTATCCTTTCTTAAATCCGCAGAACGGCATTTTCGGATACGCTCGCGGCAAGGTCACGATGCGCGAGCAGGCAAGCGCGAAGCTTTTCGTCGCCAGCATTAACGAAGCGCTCCGCCGCATGCTCGAAAAGCTCGGCGCGAGCCCGAAATTCGCGCAAATCTATCGCGCCGTCAGCCAAAAAATTCTCGCTCTTATCGAACAGCGCCGACCGCTCTACGAAAAATTTTTCATCACGCCACAACTGGAAAGAGTTCTCGGAGTCTAGAGAGAATTTTAGATTTTGGATTTTGGATTTTAGATTGGAATAGGGAAATAGATTAATTCCTTATTCAATCGACAATCTAAAATCTAAAATCTAAAATTGTTTTTATGGACTGGAAAATTTTCGCAACCGCTTTTCTAACGCTTTTTTTAGCCGAGCTGGGAGATAAAACGCAGCTTGCCGTGATTACGATGACGGCAGATACAAGCTCTAAAATATCGGTTTTTCTCGGCGCGTCGCTGGCGCTGATTGCCGTCACATTGCTCGCCGTCCTGTTCGGCGGCTTGCTCAGCCAGTACATCCCGACCGAATGGCTCCAGCGCATCGTCGCCGCCGCTTTTATCATCATCGGCGTGCTGATGCTGCTCGGAAAACTTTAAAGAAAAGATAATAGATGAGGGAAACTTCCTTGCCGGTCGCGGAAAGCCGACAGGATTAGAGCGTAGGCTAAAACGAGTGTAACAAGCGCAACCCGGCGAACGTTCGAGAAAAGTTGTTCGACTTTCGTGTCGAATAATCGAGGTGAAATGTTTATCTCTTTTGACTATATTTAAAAAAATTCGTTTATAAAGACAAAAAATCGGCGAATTAATTTGTGAAATCCCGTAATTTTTTTTAGGTTAGAGAGAGATTCTGTTATCATCGTCTTAAAATCTCTTCACTCGAAGGTTTAAATCATGAAAAAACGGCTTGCGTTCTTCTTAGCCATCTCGGCGGCGTTTTGCTTCTTTGCTTTCTTCAGGCAGACGGCGGAAAGCTCCGGGCTCAATACAGTCAAAAAACAAAAAGAATTTTTCTCGGAACTCAAGCCGCAGGCGGTGCAGGCTGTCGGTTTCGGCGAATCGGCGGCGGTCAGCAGTCTCGCGCCCGCGCAGCCGGAAGCGGGAAAAACCAGCCGCAAGCTCGGACGCGCCGAAGAACAGGCGCGCGCCGTTCCGAATAAAGCGCCGTTTCGCAAACAGGTTCCGGGCGCGCCGCAGGACAACGAATCGAATCCGGCGCGTGTCGCGGTCGAACAAATGCCCGCGCCTTCGCTCTCTTTCGACGGAATTTCGAGCAACGAAGTCGCCGCCGCTTTCGGCTTCCGCATCGTTCCGCCGGATACGAACGGCGATGTCGGCTTGAATCATTACGTGCAATCGGTGAATGCGCTGACGCGCGTTTACGATAAACAGGGCAACGCGCTGACGCCGCCTTTTAAATTGAGCAGCTTGTTTTCCGTTCTCGGAACGCCTTGCTCGACGCGTGACGACGGCGACCCGGTCGTTTTGTATGACGCGCTCGCCGACCGCTGGTTTCTGAGCCAGTTCTGCAATAATTTTCCGCCGTTTCGACAGCTTATCGCCGTTTCCAAAACCGGCGACCCGACCGGCAGCTACTACGTTTACGAATTCGTGATGCCGAATGTCAAGCTCAACGATTATCCGAAATTCGGCGTCTGGACGGACGCGATTTATATGTCGACCGACGAATTCCTCGGCGGCGATTATGCGGGCAGCGGAATGTACGCTTTCGATAAGCGGAAGCTTTACGCGGGCGAGCCTTTAGCCGGTTATATCTATTTCGATTTGGCTTCGCCGACGACGATTCGCTTCGGCGGGCTGCTGCCTTCGGATTTGGACGGTCTGAATCCGCCGCCTGCGGGCGCGCCGAATATTTTCGCGGGCTACACGGCAAACGAATACGGCGACGCGCAGGACGCGCTCCGGCTTTTCGAGTTTCGCCCGAATTTCGCGAATCCTCCCGCTTCGACTTTCACGGAGCGCGCCGAAAGCCCGATAACGGTCGCGGCTTTTAACCCGACCAGCCCGGAAGGTCGGATGGACATCCAGCAGCCGTTTCCGAGCGAGCCGCTCGATGCGCAAAGCGACCGCCTGATGTATCGCGTCACGTATCGAAATTTCGGAAATTTCGACGCGCTGGTTTTGAATCAGACGGTGCGCATGACACCGGTCGGCGAGGTTTATCGCGCCGGAGTTCGCGTCTACGAGCTGCGCCGGAATCTGCTTTCGGTTCCGCCGTTTTCGCCTTTCACGGTTCACGAACAGGCGACCGTCGGCGACACGGGCGCGAGCCGCTGGATGGGCAGCGCCGCGCAGGATTATCAGGGAAATCTCGCCGTCGGCTACAGCTACGGCAGCGAAGTAAAAAAACCTTCGATTGTCTATTCGGGCAAACTGGCGACGGAGCCTGCGGGCACGTTTCGCACCGAACAAAGATTGATTGAAGGCACGGGCGTGCAGACGGCTTTCGGCTTTCGCTGGGGCGATTACAGCACGATGAGCATCGACGCGACCGACGACTGCACATTCTGGTATACAAACCAGTATTACACCGAGCAAAGTCAGGAAGAAAGTCCTTTCGGCTGGCTGACGCGCGTCGGAAAATTCAAATTCGCCG
>DASVWG010000088.1:0-41263 GCA_036389695.1 Pyrinomonadaceae bacterium | reverse complement strand
GAGCTGGTAGTGATAAAGGCGACGCCCGGCGAGAGAGTTTTGTAAACTTCGATGCTGTTTTGCTCGTCGCTGACGGTTGACGGGTCGGAGATTCCCCGCGGCACGGGACTGTCTTCCGCCAGGGCGATGCTCATATTTTCGTTCGGCGAGAAAATGCCGCCGAAATTACTTAAAACGGCTACCGTTCCGGCGGCGATTAAAGCCGAAGCGAAAGCTATTAATAAAATCTGTCGCGCTGATAATTGATATATTGCTTTACTTCTCGACATAGCTTTTCCCTGTCACTTTCTATAAGTTAAATTTCAACCTTTTAGTGCAAGCTTAAGATGCTCAAGCGCTGAAAGTTCGTTGCGTATTAAAAATACGAAAAACAAAAACTTTCGGTTTCAATAAATATAAAAGCCGAAAGCTTCGCGCGCCGCCAGATTATTATTACAAAAAATCAGATGAAAAAGGCAAGAACTTTATGTGACCAGACGGCAAAATCGTTGATAACAGCTTCGGAAATATAGCCGAAAGCGGAAAGTCCCGTGACGAAATGCACGCCCATCAAGCCGACGTAAACGACCAGCGCCAGCGCCAGACCGTATTTGGCGACGCGCAGCTCGCTCCAGCGCCAGAGAACAATCGCCGCCACCGCGCCGACCGCAATCTTGACGGCGAGAAACGGAAGGTTGCCCATATCCAGCAAGCCAGCCATCAGTTGATTGCCTTCGGAAGCGAAACCGTTGCGCACCCAGTAAACCGTCAAAACCGCGTCAAAAAAGTTGAGCGCGAAAAGGAGAATTGTTGGTCGAGACATTTCCATAAATGGGAAAACCCTAAGCAAAAATATAAAATTTCTTCCGTTGAGAGCGGCTTGCCCGCGAGCACAATAGACCGAGGGCAAGCCCCTCAAGGGAGAAATGCAATGTGTTTATGCTGTGAATATACTCTTAATAAACCCGCATTTCAAGAATTTTTTTTTCGAGGCGCAAATAAATTTAGTTTTTCGCCCGAACAGTGGTAATTTAAATGTTATAAACAGTTAGACGAGAGGTTTAAGACAACTTGCTTTTGCGGAAAAGCGTCTTACAGGCGCTTGACTCTCCCAAGTTATAAAGCGATTTTAATAAATCAATAAACGAGGTGCGAGATGAGAAAATTATTTAATTTGGGAACTTTAGCAACGATTTTTGGATTAATTTTTGCTTTCGGCGCGATAGACGCGTCGGCGCAGAAACGCAAGCCGGTGATTAGAAAAAGACCGGTCGTCAAGCGAGTGACGGCGGTTCGCGTGCCGGCTCTTTACCGGGTCGAGGTCGGCACGAATATTCGCGTGCGCATGAACGGCACGCTCAGCTCGAAAACGGCGCGCGTCGGCGACAGATTCAAAACGACCGTCACCGAGCCGGTTTATTCGACCAACGGCGTCGTGGTGATTCCGGTCGGCAGCACGGTCAACGGTCGTGTCGATACGGTCACGGCAGCGCGAAAAGGCGGAAATCCGGGACAAATCGGCGTCAGCTTTATCTCGGTTCAATTGCCGAACGGAGCAGTGCGGGCGATTAACGGTTCTTTGACCGATTTGAATACGAAAACCGCCAAGAGCGACAACGAAGGCGGCGCGTCGGGCGATAAAATGAAAAATCGCAAGATAATCTTTATCGGCGGCGCCGGCGCGGGCGGCGCGGTTTTAGGCGGCGCCATCGGCGGCGGCAAAGGCGCTCTGATTGGCGGCATCATCGGCGCGGGCGCCGGACTTCTGGGCGAACGCCTGACCAAAGGCGAAGAAGCCGAAGTCCGCTCCGGCACCGAATTCGGCGTTTATCTGAATCAGTCAATCTCGATGACGAAATGGAATGAGCCGATTAACTAAAGAAACGCGGAACGATGAACGCGGAATGATGAATTCTTTATTCCGCGTTCCGCGTTCATCGTTTTGTTTACTTCTCTGCCTGTAAAACTCTCAGCCAACTCTTTCCGCTGCAAAACACATCTTTCATTTTGTAATAATTCGCTTATAATCATTTCAAGAGGTTTCCGATGATAAAAAAATTTTTCGCATTTACGCTGGCGATGCTTTTCGTGTTGAACGGCGCCACCGTTTTTGCCGACACGAAGAAAGAAAAAACGAGCCAGACCGCTCGTCTCGCCAGGCTTTTGCCTGCCTCTGACGGCGTCATCCTGATGGATATTCAGCGTCTTTTAAACGGTGCGCTGCCGCAGATTTTCTCTGCCAATCCGGAGAAGCTAAACGAGATTAACGGGCACATCGACCAAATCAAAACTCAGACCGGCTTCGACCTTCGACAATTTGAGCAAATCGCCGTCGGCGTCAGCTTCAAACAGACGGCGGGCGCGAAAAACCTCGTCGACCCGGTGGTTTTAGTGCGCGGAAAATACAATTCCGAGGCGCTTTTGACGCTGGCGAAAATCGCTCTGAAAGGCAAATACCGCGAAGAAAAAATCGGCAATAAAGCCGTCTACATTTTCGCCGCAAAGGAAATTCTGACCGAACACAAAGCGAAAATCGCAGGCGATATGCCGGATAAAATTCTCGATTTTCTGCTGCGCAAAATGCCGCCGGAAATCGCGGTCGCCGCGCTTGAATCAAATACGCTGGCAATCGGTTCAATCGCCCGCGTGCGCGAAACTTTTGAAAGCAAAGCTAAAATTGACCCGAATCTGATGGCGATGGTCTATCGCAAACCGGATTCGATAATGAGCTTTGCCGCGAACACGCCCGTCGGACTCCGGCAATTTTTCGATTTGGACGAAGATATGCTCGGTCAATCTCTCGGCTCGATTCGCCAGCTTTACGGCACCGTAAATGTTGCAAACGGAAACGTTCTGGCATCGGTAACGAGCAAATCGACGAACGCGGAACAGTCAAAATCACTCGAAGAAACGCTCGGCGGGATGATGGCACTCGCCAAAGGTTTCCTGGGCAGCGCCCGAAGCGATGAGAAAAAAGTTTATGCGAGAATCGTCGAGAGCGCGAAAATCACGCGCGTCGGCACGGAAGTTTCGATTGATTTGCAGGTGGCGAATGCGGACGTCGCCCTACTTATCAAATAATCTAAAAACTCGATGAAGCGTCAAAAGGGAAATGAGTCGAACAAAACTCGTTTCCCTTTTTGCTTTGCGCTTTCTAATTTATAATTTCAAGCGATGAGAAAGAAAAAACAGTTTAGACGACGCCCGCTCGCGGTGGTTTTTACGCTGACAATCGCGTGTTTCGGATTGATTTACGGTTTTTCCGACGCGGCGGCGCAGGACGCGAAGCGCGAAAGAGTTATCGCCAAACCGACGCCGACCGTTTCGCCTACGGCGGCGCCGACGATGACGCCGACCGCGACGCCGACGCCGACCGCGAATGTTCAGACAATTCCCGAATTGCAGGCAAAGATTCGCTCGATTCTGCTGCGCCCGCAACTGCAGCGCGGGCAAATCGGCGTGAAAATCGTCTCGCTCGACACGAACAAAGTCGTTTTTGAAGAAAACGCCGAAAAATATTTTATGCCCGCGTCGAATATGAAAAACTTCACGGTTTCGACCGCGCTCGAAAAACTGACGCCGGATTTTCGTTTTGTGACCAGCGTCTACGCGCCCGCGATGCCGAACGAAAGCGGCACGATTCGCGGCGATTTGATAATTTACGGGCGCGGCGACCCGAGCATCTCGACCGCCTTTAACGACAAGGATTATTTCAAGGGAATGAATAATCTGGCGGAAAAAATCGTCGCTTCCGGCGTCAAGCGCGTCGAAGGCGCGCTCATCGGCGACGAAAGTTATTTCAGCGGCGACGCTCTGCCCGCGAGCTGGGAATGGGACGATTTGCAGTGGTATTACGGCGCGGAAGTTTCGGCTTTAACGGTCAACGATAACGCGCTCGATTTAATCGTGCGTCCCGGCTCGGCAGTCGGCGCGCCCGCCAGCGTCCAGCTTTTGCCGAGCGTTAATGGCGTTTTGCTGGTCAACAATACGACAACGAGCGCGGCGGGCGCGAAGCGCGACATCGGAATTCGGCGGCGGCTCGGCACAAACGTCGTCGAGGTTTTCGGCTCGATGCCGCTCGGCGCGGGCGCGTATACAAACTACGTTTCCGTTCCGAAACCGGCTCTGGTTTTCGTTTCGATGCTGCGTCAATTACTGGAACAAAAGGGCGTCGTCATCACCGGACAAACGCGGACGATTGACGCGGAATTTCGCAAAAACGCGCCGCTTCCCGCCAATTCGGTCGAAATCGCCAGGCTCGAATCGCCGCCGCTCAGTCATATCGCCGCCAAAACGATGAAGCCGAGCCAGAATCTTTACACCGAGCTGATTTTGCGCGCGATGGGCGAGAGCATCGGCGACCGCGCAAATCCGCGCTGGACGAGCGCCGACCGCGGCATCGCCGTCGTCGATAAATTTTTGCAGGAAATCGGCGTCGCGCCCGGCAGCGTTTTAATGCATGACGGTTCGGGCTTATCACGTCACGATTTAATCACGCCGAGCGCCGTCGTGCAGGTTTATTCGTATATGAGCCGCAGCAAAACAGCTTCGGTCTGGCGCGACAGCTTAACCGTCGCGGGCGTCGACGGCACTCTGGCGAACCGTTTTAAAGGCACGCGCGGCGAAAACAACATTCGGGGAAAAACGGGAACGATTGACCAAGTTTCCAGCTTATCGGGCTATATGACGACCGCCGCGGGCGAGCGTCTGGCTTTTTCGTTTATCACCAACAACATCCCGAGCGGCAGCCTGCGCACCGGAACGATTGACGAAATCGTCGTGCTGCTGGCAAATTTCAACGGAAGGACGAATCAGCCGTAGAGAAGGAAAATGGAACCGCAGATTTACACAGATAAACACAAGATAAATTAACAGGGATGAAGGGGACAAGCAGGGATTTTTATTATTTTCTTTTTATCCCTGTCAATCCCCTTCATCCCTGTTAATATTTTTTTCTTATCCGCGCTTATCTGTGTAAATCTGTGGTTAATTTCTCTCTCTGTGTTCTCGGTGGCTAAAAATTTATGAATCCAATCAGCTTCTGCAAATTTCACGGTTTCGGCAATGACTACATCGTTTTTGAAGCCGAAAAATTAAAGGGCGTCGCTTCGCTGTCGGATTTTGCCGTCGAAGTTTGTCAGCGAAATACCGGAATCGGCGGCGACGGCATCGCGGTTCTCGAAAAGCTTTCCGGCGCGGCGGCTGATTACGCGTGCCGCATCATCAATCCCGACGGCAGCGAAGCCGGATTCAGCGGCAACGGAACGCGCTGCGCCGTCGCTTATCTGCATTACAAAAATCTCTGGCGCGAACCGAATCTGCGTCTCGAAACCAACAGCGGATTGAAAAATTACGAGCTGCTGGAACGCGACGGCGGCACCTTCTGGTTTCGCGCCGAACTCGGCAGACCGAAATTTGCGAGCGACGAAATTCCCTTTGTTGCAGGCGAAAAATCCGAAATAATTACGAATTACAAACTACGATTGACCAACGACGTCCTGCCGATAACGGCTTTGAACGTCGGCAATCCGGTGGCGGTCGCTTTTGTCGATGATTTTAAGGATTTGGACTGGCGGGCAATCGGAAAAGAGCTGGAAATTCACCCGCAGTTTCCCGCGCGGACAAACGCGGTTTTCGTCAAAACAAATGATATCGAAAACATCGAAATCCGCATCTGGGAACGCGGCGCGGGCGAAACTTCTTCGTCCGGCACCTGCTCGATTGCGGCGGCGGTCGCGCATCTGCTGCGCGAAAACTTACGCGGCGCAGTCCAGGTTCGCGCCGAAGGCGGCACGACCGAAGCCGTCTGGCGCGAAGACGACGAAATGCTGATTACAGGACGCGCGGATTTGGCTTTTTGCGGTGAGATTCTGCGATAAAAAAAGAGGCGGAAGCCCGCGCGTCCGGCTTGGGCGGAGAAAACGCAAAATGCAAAGTGCAAAATGCAAAATAGAAACACTTTCTTCATTTTGCATTTTGCACTTTGCATTTTGCATTCGATTCCGCCCTTGCTAACGCGCGGGCTTCTGCCTTAATCCTGAAATTTACATTGATTTGCTTGACGAAGAGCTGATTTTCACGCCGCCGTTAGTCGTCATTATGCGAACGGGCGCGCCGCCGCCGTTCAGGTCGGTGGTGATGTGCGTTTTGCGCTGGCGCTCGGTTTTTTCCACGTTCAGCGCGGGGATGTCGCTTTTGAATCCGCCGTTGACCGTGCCGGTTTCGATGCGCGCCGCGTAGGTTTCCGGTATCGACAGGTGAACGCCGCCGTTCGTGGTTTCGACGTCCAGCCCGCTTCCTTTCCAGCTGTTACCCGACAATTCGATGTGCAGTCCGCCGTTGGCGGTTCTGCCTTTGACGTTTCCGGCAAGCTCGCTCAGATGAATGCCGCCGTTGGTTGCTTCAAATTCGATTGAGCCGTCAAGATTGCTCAGATGAATGCCGCCGTTGTAGGTCGAAAGCTTGAGATTCGTCGAGCGCGGCACGAGAATCTGGTAAGAAACCGCCCAGTTTACTTCGTCGCTTCCGCCTTCGGCACGAATAATCGAGCCGGTTTCGATGCGGATGCCGCGAGCAATCGAGCGCGCTTCTTCTTCAGTCGTGCCGCGCGTTTGAACGCAGGCGCGAACCAGCACGTCGCTGCGGTTTTCGCCGCGCACCTGGATGCCGCCGTTGCGCCGCGCGTCGACATTGACGAGACTGCCCGCCGACAATGTAGATTCACGAACTTCACGGTGCGAAATCTTATCGCCGTTCGAATAATTATAATTCTCGCAGAAGCTTCCGCCCCTTTCGCGCTTTTCCTGCGCGAAAGCCGAGCAGCCGCACAAACAAAGAACGACGGCGAGCAAAACATAACGAAAAAATGGCGTATTAGCTGAATAATCTTTCATTTCGAATCTTCTCCTGATTTAGTATTAATTTTCGCGGATTGCGTTTTCTATTAGGTAAACACCGCGCGGCGCCGATTTGTGACAGGAAATTTAGAGGGCTGACTAAAAACTAATACTAGATGCGAGATTCAAGATAACTCAGAAATTCAAGTGTATTATTTAACTGTAGAAATACATGCCTCCAAAATGTAAGTGGTCCATGTTCCCTACCCCAATCTTTATACGCTGCATTCCAAAACGGACGCCATATACCATCATCCAAACTTGACAATCCAAGAATCCCGCAAGCCGTCTGCTCAATATTTTTTTCTAAAGCGAGCATATCTTCATCGCTTAACTGCATATCAAGTGGAACCTTTGTATATTCTCCCTCATTATCCATCCACTTAATTATCTTTTCACTCTTGGTCTTTGCGGACTCAATGCGATAACGATGCGACTTAAGCCTTTCTTCAAGGAGTTTCGTGTCCATAATTTTCCTTTCATTATAGATTAATAATGTTTTTTTACCCTTTAATTATATACAGCTAAATTTACTATGCTTCTTAATTTTCTCTAAGCGCGTCGAGAATTTTCGGGACGAGTTCTTCGCACCAGGCTTTTTCGAGATTTGTCATCAGCGCGACGGCGAATTTCTGTTCGGGAATTATATATAAATAAGTGCGCGTTCCGGCTTGGCTGCCGTCGTTGAAGATTTTTCGCTGTCCGCCCCGGTTATCGACCAGAAAGCCGAAAGCGTAGCCGGATTCTTTGCCGTCGCGCGTTTTCGGTTTCGTCCACATTTGTTCGAGCGTCTCTCGTTTGACGAGCAAACCGCTGTTGAGCGCGGCGGCAAAGCGAGCTAAATCTTCGGCGGTCGAGACGGTTCCGCCGCCGGGAATCTTGATGCTCGTGTCGTGAAGCGGCGCGTTGCGGATTTCGCCCGTCGGCGTTTTGATATAACCGCGTGCGCGGTTCGGGATAAGCGCGTAAACGTCGTCGGCAAAAGTGCGCGTCATTCCGGCGGGCTTGAAAACGTTTTCGCGCAGGTAATCCATATAATTTATGCCCGAAGCGCCTTCAATCGCGCAGCCGAGCAGAGTATAGCCCGGCGTCGAATAGGAATATTTCGTTTCCGGCTCGACGACTAAAGGGTCGTCTTTAAAAGCTGCGACGGCTTCGTTGAGGCTGCTGAAATGTCTGGTCGAGAGAACTTCATCAAGCTTGTTGTGCCTGACGCCGCCGAAATGCACGAGCAACTGCCGGACGGTTATCGAAAACTGCCGGTCGGGCGCGTCTTTCAGCGGATGCTTTTCCGGGTAAGCCGCGCAGTATTTACTGACCGGCGCGTTTAAATCAATCTTTCCCTTTTCGACCAATTGCATCACGGCGACGGCGGTCACGGATTTGGTTATCGAAGCCAGACGATACGCGGTGTCGGCTTTCGCGGACACGGAATTTTCCACGTCCGCCAGCCCGTAGCCTTTCGCCCACGTCAATTGATTATTCGTGACGATGGCGACCGACAGCGCGGGCGCTTTGTGCTGCGCCATCCAAGCCGCAATCGCCGCTTCGATTTTTTCCAGTTTCGCCTTCGGTAAATCCTTGCCGTTCTGCGCCGAAGCCGCAAACGGCAAAGCCAGACAAAGCAAGGCGACAATTATTTTACGTTTCAGATTCATTGATTTAATCTCCGGCATTGTTTACGGAATTTTTTTAATGCGACACTCGATTCACTTATTTATAAATCAAATTTCGTGAATTGTGAATCGAGTTTTGTGTATCGTGAATCGAATGCGCTATACAGTGAATTGAGTTTTATGGACTGTGAATCGAGTTTAATGAGCTATGAATTATAGTTTTAGGAAGTGTTCTAATTAATAGCCACGTCGTTCACGGCGTGGTCGAATAGTTGATAATAGTCAAAGGGCGTTAAAACGCCCTTTTCGGCTTAAGGCGAAAGCGTAAGGACGTTAAAACGTCCTGTTTTAGATTCTTCGTTTTAAACCGCGCCGTGAACGACGCGGCTATAAAATGAAAATTTCTTTTCTAAATCACGCCGCGAAAGGTCAGGCGATGCAGCGGGCACGCGCCGTGCGTTTTTAAGGCTTCAAAATGCGCTTTCGTGCCGTAGCCGACGTGTTTGGCAAAGCCGTAGGCGGGATAAATTTTGTCCATTTCCCGCATTAAATCGTCGCGGTAAGTCTTGGCGATAATCGAAGCGGCGGCGATGGATGCGGAAATCGCGTCGCCGCGAATAATGGCTTTTTGCGGAAGCTTTAAGTCTCTCAGCTCGACGGCGTCAATCAGCAGAAAATCGGCTTCGGGCTGTAGGTTTTCAATCGCCAGACGCATCGCTTTTTTTGTCGCCTGCAGGATATTGATGCGGTCAATTTCGTCGGCTTCGACCTGCGCGATTGAAAAGGCGAGGGCGTTTTGTCTTATTTCTGCGTCGAGCGACGCGCGTTTTTTTGCGGTGAGTTTTTTCGAATCGTTTAATCCTTCGGGAATCGGCTTCGATAAATCCAGAATCACGGCGGCGGCGACAACCGCGCCCGCCAGACAGCCGCGCCCGACTTCATCGATGCCGGCGATAAAGCGAAAGCCTTCGGCGGTCGCGCCGGTTTCAAAATCCAGACAGATAGTGGTCGGGACGCGTGGACGCGGAGACGCGGAGACGCGGAGAGTTGATTCATTCAATTGAAACGAATCTATTCTCTCCGCGTCTCCCATTCTCCGGTATCTCCCAGGTCGCCTATTTCTTGGCGGCGTTGGCGGCGTCTTTGTTGCGCGTGTCGCGTTCTTTGATGCGGGCGGCTTTACCGCGCAGCTCGCGCAGGTAATAAAGCTTCGCGCGGCGCACTTTACCGCGACGCACGACGTCGATATGGTCGACAATCGTCGCGTGAAGCGGGAAAATTCTTTCGACGCCGACGCCGAAGCTCACCTTTCTGACAGTCACGGTTTCGCGCGCGCCGCCGTGTTTGCGGGCGATGCACACGCCTTCAAAAGCCTGAAGGCGCTCTTTGTTGCCTTCCTTGATGCGCACGTGAACGCGAACGGTGTCGCCCGGCTGAAAAGCCGGAATATTTTCTTTTAACTGCGTATTTTCGATAAAATCCAATCGGTTCATTTTTTTATCAGTGAGAGGTGAAACGCGCGAAGTAATCTGTCGATTACCTTTTGCTACTCACTTCAACTATTCTCCTTAATTAATAAATCTTTTCTATTCTTCTCGGTTTTTTCGAGCGCCTTTTTTTTGCGCCATTTTTCAATCTCGGCGTGATTTCCGTTTAACAAAACTTCCGGCACCCGCATTCCGCGAAACTCAGCCGGACGCGTGTAGTGCGGGCAATCCAGCAAATTTTCCGTAAACGATTCGTTGACGGCTGACGTTTCGCTGCCCAGAGCGTTCGGCAAAAGCCGCACAATCGCGTCAACCAAAACAATCGCCGCCGGTTCGCCGCCCGACAAAACGTAATCGCCGATGGAAATTTCGTCGGTCACTAAAGCTTCGTTGACTCTTTCGTCAATGCCTTCGTAGCGCCCGCAAATCAAAACCACGTGCGCCGCTTCGTCGGCAAACTCGCGCGCGACCGCCTGTTTTAAAACTCTGCCCTGCGGCGTGAGTAATACAACTCGCGTCTGCGGCGGATAATTTTCGCGCACGCACGTTCCGACCAGATTTTCAATCGCGTTAAAAATCGGCTCCGGCTTAAAAACCATCCCGTCGCCGCCGCCAAACGGTCTATCGTCAACCATTTTATGTTTATCGGCGGTAAACTCGCGCAAATCGTGAACGTTTATTTCCACAATTCCGGCGAGCTTCGCGCGGCGGATTATTCCAAAGTCAAAGACCTCTCGAAAAAATTCGGGAAAGATTGTTAAAACGTCAATTCTTAACATTTGATCTTTGATTTTTGACCTTTGACCTTTGAAAATTGAGTAAATCAAAGATCAAAGATCAAAGGTCAAAAATCAAGTAATCCGTCGGGCACATCTACGCGAATCAGCTTGTTTTCAATCTCGACTTCGACGCAAATCGCTTCGGCAAAAGGAATCAGATAATCTTTTTCTTCATTCGCGCTTGCCACGACCAGAATTTCCGTGCCGCCCGTGCGCATCACTTCTTTCACGCGTCCGAGAGTTTCGCCTGCGACGGTTTCGACCGCGCAGTCAATCAATTCCCAATCGAAAAATTCGCCCGCTTCGAGCGCGACCGCTTCGGATTCGGGAACGCAGATTTCGCAATTTATCAAACTTTCCGCCGCTTCGATGGAATCGAATCCGGCAAACTTTAAAATCACGCGGTCTTTCTGAAACCAGTGATTTTCGAGCTTTAACTCTTCACGCGCGCCGTCCGCCTTTATCGCAAAAACCGTTTTCGTTTCCTCGAAGCGTTCGGGAAAATCGGTCAAAACATCGGCAACCAGCTCGCCGCGCAGCCCGCGCGTTCTGACGGTTTTGGCGATGGCGACGAGTTCTTCCATGAGTTGACTGAAAGTTGAATGAGTTAAATTATTCGACAACTTCCAGCACGAAACGCCTGCGCTGTTTCTGGCTCGCGGCATACAGCAGGCTGCGAATCGCCTTGATGGTGCGACCTTCGCGCCCGATGATTCGTCCCATCTCGCCTTCGCCGACTTTGACGGAAATGACGGTCGTGTTGGCGCTGTCGCCCGGTTTTTCCGACACTTCGACCGCTTCGGCGTTGCCGACCAGGGCTTTCACGAGTTTTTCGACGGCTTCTTTCATAAGTTTACCGAGTTGACTGAAAGTTGACTGAAGTTGACCGAGTTAAAGAAAGTTTTCAACTCGGTCAACTTTCAGTCAACTTTCAGTCAACTCACAACTATTCCTCCGTTGCCGCCGGATTATTTTTAATCAGGCTCGCGACGGTTTCGGTCGGCTGCGCGCCGACGCTAATCCAGTATTGAATGCGGTCGTGTTTTAATTTCACTTCCGCCGGATTCATCATCGGGTTATACGTGCCGACGTTTTCGATATATTTTCCGTCGCGCTTCGAGCGTTTTTCTTTCACCACGAGGCGATAAAAAGGTTTTCCCTTCGCGCCCATTCTCATTAAACTGATTGCTAACATAAGTATTTTGTCCTTTGTCCTTTGTCCTTTGTCCTTCGCTGGTTGAGTTAAAGCTGAGAACGCAGTTTATCTTCAACTTGCAAAGGACGAAGGACAAAGGACGACTGACTATCTCCGTTTTTTGTGTCTCTTCTTTTTCTTTAATCTTTTTGCCAAAGAATCTTTCGTTTCTTCGTAATCGTTATCAAAATCTTCCGCGCCGCCACCGCCGCCTAAAAGTCCGCCCAAGCCGCCGCCGAGCATTCCGCCAAGCCCGCCGCCCATGCCGCTCATCATTTTTTTGCCGATGCCGCCGAAAAGCCCGCCGCGATTCATCTGCTGCATCATTTTGCGCATCTGCTCGTATTGGCGAATCAGCCCGTTGACTTCGGAAATCGACGAGCCGGAGCCGTTGGCGATGCGCGTCTTGCGGCTGGCGTCGAGAATCTTGTAGTTGGCGCGCTCTGCCTTGGTCATCGAATCGATAATCGCTTCGGTGCGCTTCATCTGCGCTTCGACCTGTTCGGATTGCTCGTCGCTCAATTGCATTCCGCCCATCAATTGTTCGGGCAGCATCTTCATCAATTTCGACATCGAGCCGAGTTTTTTAAACTGCCGGAGCTGATTGCGAAAATCTTCCAGCGTAAACTGGTTTTTCTGCATTTTCAGCAATTGCTGCTCGGCTTCTTCCTCGTCGATTTTTCCCTGAACTTCTTCGATGAGCGATAAAACGTCGCCCATTCCCAGGATTCTCTGCGCGATTCGGTCGGGATAAAAAGGCTCAATCGCGTCGTATTTTTCGCCGACGCCGACGAATTTCACCGGCTGACCGATAACCTGTTTAATCGACAAAGCCGCGCCGCCGCGCGCGTCGCCGTCCATTTTCGTCAAAATCACGCCCGTGATTCCGACTCTTCGATGAAATTCTTCCGCCGAGCGAACCGCGTCCTGTCCGGTCATCGCGTCGGCGACAAACAAAACTTCGACCGGCTTCGTCTCAGCCTTGATTTGTTCGAGCTCGACCATCAAATCGTCGTCGATGTGGAGCCGTCCGGCGGTGTCAATCATCAGAGTGTCGTAGCCGGTTTCCTGCGCGTAACGCATCGCGCCGCGCACCAGAGTCATCGGGTCGTTCGTCGTTTTATCTTCGTAAATCGACTGTCCGACAGCGTTCGCCACCACCTTCAACTGCTCGCGCGCCGCCGGACGATAAACGTCAACCGAGACCAAAAGCGGTTTTCTTTCCTGATTTTTCGCCAGCCAATTCGAGATTTTTCCCGTCGAGGTCGTTTTACCCGAGCCTTGCAGACCGACGACCATCACGACGTTCGGAATCGCGCGCGTGAAAACCAAACGCGAAGAAGTTCCGCCCATCAGCTCGACCAGCTCGTCGTAGACGATTTTGACGACCTGCTCGTGCGGCTTCAAATCCTGCCACACTTCCTGACCTTCGGCTTTCGCGCGGACGGATTCGACAAAATCCTTTGCGACCTTGTAGTTGACGTCGGCTTCGAGCAGCGCCATGCGGATTTCGCGCAGCGCGACATCGACGTGTTCGGGCGTGAGCTTGCCTTCACCGCGCAGGTTTTTGAGCGTTTTCTTCAGTTTGTCGGACAGCGACTCAAACATATGTATTTTTTCGTTTCGCCTGTGTCTTGTTTTAGTTCACAAATTAAACTTTCCAAGAGCTGCACAGAGACGAGCGGCGGTAATAGCCGAAATTTTAGATGATAAATGTCTGGCTCGCCGATGTCAAGAAACGAGCCTCGGATATAGCTGAAAACGCCGCTATCTGTTATATTTATTCATTCGGCGGAACGAAACTTGCCGTATTCGGCGCGCGTCATAAAAAATGCGCGCATTTTTTAGACAAAATTTGAGGAGGAACCATGAGAGTTAAATTAGGATTGGGAATCATTTTAGCGTCGCTCGCTTTTTCGGCGTGCGGCGGAACCGAGTCAAACGGTGTGGTCAATTCGACCAACGCCACACGGACGAACAGCAACAACACAGCCGTTGTGACCAACAGCAACACAAACGCCGTGATTACGACGACAAACAGCAACATGAACTCGAATACGGGCGGCAATTCGAATATGAATGCTAATTCGAATATGCGCACAAATTCGGGCAATACGAATACAAATATGAAAAATTCAAACACTAACCACTAGGTTAAATGAATTTTGCATAAATGCTTTGGCGGGTTTTTCACAAAACTCGCTTTTTTTATTCAATTTTATTTTTTAATAATTCGCGCTTCGTTCGTTTCAAAGGTTTAATTAATCGCCGCTTGAAAATCGCCGGCGCTTTGTGATTTTATTCTCAATGGAACGAAATTTGCCGCAATTTACTTGTTTTTAAAAAAATGTATTTTTTTAGGACAGACGAGAGTCTTTAGGAGGATAAATGAAAGTCAAATTATATAGCTTAGGTCTGGGAATGATTTTAGCGGCGCTGATTTTTTCAGCCTGCGGCGGCACTGAATCGAACGGCGTCGTCAACAGCACGAACGCCAATCGAGCGTCGAACAACCCGAACACGGCAACCGTCGTCAACGCCAACAATAACGCGGTAGTTACGAATATGAACGCTACCGGCAACCGCTGGACAAACGCCAACGGCGTGACACGCGAGCAATACAACGCCCGCCGCGCCGAATATGAAAGTGAAAAAGGTTCGAGCACCATCGGTCAGGGCGCCAACGACAGCTGGCTCTGGTTTAAAACCCGCGCCGCTCTGCTGACCACCAACGATTTGCGCGAATCAACCATCAATGTCGATGTCGTCAATGACGTCGTCACCTTGAAAGGAACGGTCGGAACCAACGAGCAGAAAACAAAAGCCGAACAGGTCGCCAAAGGCATCGACGGCGTGAAAAGCGTGAAAAACGAACTGAAAGTCGCGCCCGCCGATTCGATAACCAACGTCGGCGGAAACACCAATGCGAAAGGCTCGAATGCCAATACAAACAAAAAATAAGTTCAAAGTTTAATTTGAACGCTGACGGCGAGTTTCAATCGAGACTCGCCTTTTTATCTGCATTTTTTCAGATTTGAAAGTATCATTTGCCTGTAAACACGCGAGGGATTTACTCTCCGCGTAAACTTTTCATTTAACCGTCGAAAACAAGTAAGGTTCGTCGATAACAAAAACAGCACTTTCTACAGAAAGCCTGTAATCAACTTAACTCTACGGAGTTTCATTGGTTACGGGCTTTTTCTGTTTTGTGGGTTATTTTAAAGAAAGGTTATTATTAATTATGCCGAAACTCGCACCGATTAAACGAAAAGATTTGATTCACTATCTTCGTCAGCTTGGATTTGACGGACCTTTTTCAGGCGGAAACCATGAATTCATGAAAAAGGGCGCTCTGAAAGTTCGCATTCCAAATCCTCATCAATCTGGTATTGGTAAAGACTTTCTTATTCGTATTTTGAAACAAGCCAATATCGAAAGAGAAATTTGGGAAAATTTATAATTGCTCAGGCACTCTTTCAACAGACAATTTCAGACCGTTTACTACGGGAAGAGGTGTGTTGTCTGCAAGATGAAGGAAAATCCATTCTTCGAGAACTTCCGCCAGTTCGTTGCGGCAATCTTCAAGCGTTTCGGCGTTAGCATAGACGCCTTGAAAGCCCGGAATCTCGCCGTAAAAGCTTCCGTCGTCGGCTAAGATTTCATATTTCGCCTGTCGCATCGCGGCTTGTATGTATTGAGTCAACATAGCTTTAGTTTAACCTTTTATTATCAATTTCACCAAGCAAATTACTTTTTCAGAATCTTTTCGATTGCCTGCACCACGTTTTCCACCTTCACGCTCAGAATGCATTTCGGCTCGCCGAATTCTTTGCAGAAACAGCCCGCGCAGGGTTGGCAGGGCAGAGTTTCGTAAACGATTTCGTTCGGCGCGTTTGTCCACGGATGCCAGTGGTGAATGTTTGACGAGCCGAAAATGACGACTGAAGGCGCGTTGACCGCCGCCGCGATGTGCGCGATGCCCGAATCGTTTCCGATGAATATTTTCGCTTTTGAGGCGAGCGCCGCGATTTCCGGCAGAGATAAATCGGTAAAGCCATGAAAAACAGTGGTAGTCTGCTCGCTTAATTTTTTAATAATATGCTCTTCTTTCGGCGCGGCGACGACAATCGAAAAAATGTCCCGCGACGCCAGATAATCGATTACTCGCGCGAAATTTTCAGTCGCCCATTGCTTTGTGTCGAAGGCGGCAGCGGGATGAATTAAGGCGATTTTCAAATCGTCAACTCCGTGAACATGAAGAAATAAGTCCATTTCCTCCGCGTTCTTTTCGGTTACGACCAGACGAGTTTTCGGTTTATCTGCGACCGGCACGCCGACGAATCCGAGAAGCGCGAGCTGCTGCTCGGCGGAATGAGTTTTTTCCTTTTGCCAGAAATCCGACGACGACGAAAGCAGGTGATTATAAAGAAATTTGTATTGATTTTCCGCGTAGCCGATGCGGTGGCGCGCGCCGCTCGCCCGCACGAAAAACGTCGCCGTCGTTCCGCCGTGCAGGTTTAGCGCGACATCGTATTTCGCGCGCCTGATTTGCCGCGCCGCGTTTAGACGCGAGCGAAAATCGTCTTTTTTGAAAGTCAGGACGTTGTCAACCGCGTCGAAGCCTTCCAGAACCGGCGCGACCCAATCTTCGAGCAGAATATCAATCCGCGCGGCAGGCAAAAATCGCCGCAGAGCGTCGAGCGAAGCCGTCGCGAGAACCGTATCGCCGATTGAGCGCAGCCGCACGACAAGCACTCGATTAACTTTTGTCCAATCTATCGGAGACGCGGCGACGCCGAGACGCGGCGACGCGGCGAAGTCGCTTTTTCCGTCAGAGACAAGTTTCTTTTCTCCGTGTCTCCGCGTCTCCGTGTCTCCGCGTCTCATTTATTTCTCGGTCGTCGCCTCTTCGACAAGCATCACGGGAATTTCGTCGCGAATCGGGTAAACGAGACTGCATTCGGGATTGACGCATTTTAAGCCGCTGCGGTCGGGTTTGATTTCGACTTTCGATTTGCATTTCGGACAGCGAAGAATTTCTAAAAGTTCGGGACTGATTGCCATAAAAACTCCTACAGAATAATTTTTAACATCTTACGCAAATTCGGGCGCATTAATCAAAAGGTTGATTTTTTGCCGTCCGGAAAATTACTTTGCGTTCTTTGCGTTAAACTTCGCGTTCTTTGCGGTTAAAGAAATTTTTTAACGCAAAGAACGCGAAGTTTTAAGACGCAAAGCGCGCAAAGTGAGGCTTTGTATTTTTAAAAAATATTCACTTTGTGTCGATATATTTTTCAGCGCAAAAAACAAAAAAAATAATTTTAATTCCGGCGCTCGATAATTTGTTTGAGCAAAAAGCCTTAAAATCCAGCGTCTTTGCGAAAGTCTCTGCCGCGAAAAATCTTTCAATCGAACCGACGCGTGACGAAGCGTTTTTCGACGGCAAAAATTTAGATTAAACACCAGGAGTCAGCTAATGAAAAAAGTTTTATTGCTTGCCATTTGTTTATTTTTCGTTTCCGCAAATTACGCGCAGGAAGCCGGTAATCGCGTTTACGGCAATCGCGGCAACACCGACCAGCCCGTGCAGCGCCGGATGCCGAATATTCCGAAAACCGTCGTCGATGCGGTCAATGTCGATGCGCCGAACCAGACGATCACGCATTATCAATACATCGACGCGAAGATTTTAACGACCGTCGAAGCCAGAGAATACATCGCCGTTTTCGGGCTGGCGCAGGAAGCGCCGACCGTGCCCGAAGCGAATCGAAAACTGGAAAAACAGATTAACGATTTCCGTTCCGGATTAAGCAATCTGGGCATTTCCGCCGGCGACACTTACGTCGATTTCATCACGCAAAACCGCGTTTACGATTACACGGTCAAGGGCAGCACGGCGCGCGAAAAAGTTTCGGGCTTTCAGATTAAGGAAAATTTTATCGTTCGTTATAAAGACCGCGGTCTTTTGGAAAAAATCGTCTCGCTCGCCGCGCAGAACGAGATTTTCGACCTGGTCAAAATTGATTACGTCGTCGGCGACTTGGCGCAAATCAAATCGCAGATGGTCAATGAAGCCGCGCGGATTATCAAGGCGAAAGAAACTGATTTCGGCAAGCTCGGCGTCAAGCTCGTGCCGATAACCGTCTCGCTCGAACAGTTTGACATTTTTCAGCCGTTTGAAGCTTACAACAGCTACAAAGCCTTCGAAGCGGGCGAGGTCGACAGCGTTTACCGCACGGTCGAAAAACGCAAAAACAGCACTTTTTATTTCGAGCCTTTGCCGGAAGGAACTTTCGATGCGGTCGTCAAATCAATCGGCACGACGCCGGAAGTTCAATGCACATACTATTTGCGCCTGAAATATCTCGTCTCGACGCGCACGACCGTTATCGTCGGAACGGAAGGTAAATAATGCAAAATGCAAAATGCAGAATGCAAAATGGAAGGATAGATTTAATTTTGAATCTTAAATTTTAAATCCTGATATTTTGCATTTTGCGTTTTGCATTTTGCATTAATTTACGCCGTTCCTTTGAGTAAAACGCCGACGGCGTAAGCCAGAATCGCCGCCAGCGCGCCGACGAGAAATGTTTCCAAGCCGGAGCGCAGCCACGAAGCGGTCGACCAGCGGCTTTTGACCGAGCCGATGATGAAAAACGTCGCGCCGGTCAAAGCGGATGAAACATAAAAAGAATTTTTGACGCCGAAAAGATAAGGCACGAGCGGAATCAAACCGCAAATAACGAACGCCGCAAACGTCGCAAACGCGGCTTTCCACGCCGACCGGATTTCGGTCGGCAAGCCGTATTCTTCGGTCAGCATCGTTTGCACCCAGCGGTCTTTGTCAGAAGTGATGAGGTCAACCGCTTTTTCGAGCTCCGTGCCTGCAAAGCCTTTGTCACGATAAATTTGCCGCACTTCCTCGCGCTCGCCTTCCGGGTGAACGCGGATGTGCCTGTATTCGATTTCTTTCAGCCGCGCGTAATCTTCCTGTTCGGCGCGCGTGCCGAGAAAATTGCTCGCCGCCATCGAAAAACCGTCGGCGACCAGATTGGCAAAACCCAGAATCAGCACAATCACCGGCGAAAGCTCCGCGCCCGCCACGCCCGAAACGACGGCGAAAGTCGTCACCGCGCCATCGATTCCGCCGTAAATCCAATCGCGGATGTAGTTGTGTCTGACCGAAGAAATTCTCTCGGCAATCGCCTCGATGGAATGTTCGTGTTCAAGCTCCGGCATATCAGAATCATAAACCGAGTTTTATAAAATAACGAGTTTTTACCGGATATTTTTTATCGGTTCAATATGGAATAAAATTCGTCTTCTTCGCAAAATTTTCCGAACATTGCGGTCAAGAGAAAGACAACGAAAAGGAGAATTGCGAAATGAAAATAAAATTTATCGCGCTTTTGCTTTGCTGTTTGACAATGATTTCCACCGTTCCGGCGCAGACGATTATCAAAACGCCGGAAGAAGCGGCGCAGGGTTTGTATCGGGCTTGGAGCAGGAAAAATCGAAAAACGGCGCAAAACTTTGCGCGCGCCGAAGCTATCAATAAGTTGTTTGAAACGCGGCGGCAGACAATGAAATTCAAAGGCTGCGCGAAACGCGAGGAAGGCGATTATGAATGTATCTATGAAGATGCGAAAAACGATTTGAGCCTGGCGATGATTGTCAAATTCTTTCGCGCCGGCGCCCGCGTGGCGTCAGTCAGTTTTTCGAGCGAAGCGATTTGAATTTTTTAGATTAAGGAATATTAGCCACGAAATTACACGAAAAGGACACGAAAAAGAAATAAATAATTTTCGTGTCCTTTTCGTGAATTTTCGTGGCTAATTCTTTATTTCGCCTGCGGCTGCGGCAGAGATTTTCGGGGAAGCTTTTCGTTTCGCATCGCCGTTTGATAAGCAAAAGCGGCGATGATGACGGCGTTGATTTTCAAATCTTCTTCCTGAATCGCTTCCAGCACGTCGATATTCGTGTGATGCGTGCGCGTGTTGTAATCAATCGGGTCTTGAATAAACTGAAAACCCGGCAAGCCGACCGCGTCGAAAACCATATGGTCGGTGCCGCCCGTGTTTAAAATCGAAATCGTTTTGGCGCCGAGATAATTAAACGGTTTCAGATATTCCTCAAAAATCGGGCGCGCGGCTTCATTGCCCTGCAAAAAAATTCCGCGAATTTTGCCCGTGCCGTTGTCGAGATTGTAATAAGCCGAAAGCTTCTCGTGTTCGGGTTTAAGCTGCATCGTCTGCGGGTCGCCGAAATGTTTTTTCACATAGCCGAGCGAGCCGCCGTAATCCTGTTCTTCGCCGCTCCATAAAGCGACGCGAATCGTGCGGCGCGGGCGCGCGTCGATGGCTTTCAAAATCCGCAAGGCTTCCATCACCGTCACGCATCCGGCGGCGTTGTCGGTCGCGCCCGTGCCGGAATGCCACGAGTCGAAATGACCGCCGAGCATCACGACTTCGTCTTTTAATTTCGGGTCGCTGCCGGCGATTTCGCCGACGACGTTGTAACCCGTCGAATCTTCCTGAACGCGCGTTTGCAGATTGAGCTCCAGCCGGACGGGAACGTTTTTGTCAGTCAGGCGGACGATTCGCGCGTATTGTTCGCGCGCGAGGACAAAAGCCGGAACATTTTTGCTCGCGTCGGTTTCGTAATACCCTTGCGCGCTTAAAACACCGCTGGCGCGACTGCTCGGCTGAATCAGCGCGGCGACGCCTTCGTCTTTAAAAAATTTCGTGATTTCCTTGCCGCGCGCCAGCCCGATTTGCCAGTCTTTGTCCTCGTCCCAGTAATCGGTCGTCGCGCCGCCGTTGATTTCGCCGTCTTTCGCCGGGTCTGTCACCTGCGCCGCTTTCGTCAATTCTTCGTCGGTGTAGCGCCTGGAAAGCGTCTGAAAACGCGATTCGGGCGTGTTGAAATTAAACCGACCGTTTAAGACAATCGCGCCGCGCAGTTTGCCTCGATATTTGTCGAAATCGGCGTTCGAGCGAATGGAGACGACCAGCGGCTTGCCCGAAATCGTGCCGTTTGTCGAAGGCGTCCAGGCTAACGGGTAAGCAATTAAACGGTCGTAAGTCGGCTCAAACATCTCGACTGAAAATTTCTCCACGCTCCAGCCTTTGCCCCAATTTCCGAAGGCTTCGAGCCGCGCGTTCTGCAAGCCCCACGAAATCATTTTGTCGCGCGTCCAGTTCTGCGCATTTCTCAAATTCGGCGAATTCATCAGACGCGCGCCGAAAACGTCCGTCACGTAGCCGAGCGTTTCCATAATTTTCGAATTTTGAAATCCTTCCGTCCTGATACGCGCCAGAACCTGCTCGTCGACTCTTTCCTGCGCGAAAGCCGTGTGGACGAAAAGGAAAATTAAAAGCAAAAAGCCGGTCGATATTTTTTTCATAATCATTCTCCGTTTTCAATCAAAAGACAGATTACAACAGATAGCCTGCAAACTATCTTCAAGTCAAAAATGGGAGAATTGTCAGATAATTGACAGTCAGGGAAATACGCGGAAAAAGACAGAAAGTTTTCTAAAGAGTTTTAAGTTTTGAGTTTTGAGTTTGCGATTCAACAATTCATTCAAAATTCAAAACTCAAAACTCAAAACTCTCAGAACTTCCGCCACGCTCCAAGCCTGCGCGATGCAGCCGCGCGGACTGAAAGGCTCGTCGGCGTCGAAGATTTCGGAGATTTGTCCGATTCCGGCTTCGGTCAGATGATTTTTGAAGCCTTCTAAAATTTCACTAATGCGTTCTTCGTTATCGGGAAAAACTTTGCGATGAGCATCGACAAACGCGCCGATGAGCCAGCCCCAGACCGTGCCCTGATGATAGGCGGAATCTCTTTCAAACGGCGAACCCGTGTAAATCGGGCAATATTGCGCGTCTCGCGGCGAAAGCGAGCGCAAACCGAAGGGCGTTAAAAGCTCGGCTTCGACTTTTTCGACAATTTTTTGAGCGCGCTTCGAATCGACCATCGTGTAAGGCAGACTGACGGCGAAAATCTGATTCGGTCTGATGGAAGCATCGCGCTGCCCGTTTTTGACGACGTCGAAAAGACATTCGTCGGCTTCGTTCCAGAAAACCTGATTAAAGCTGTAACGCGCCGCGTCAGCCATCGCTTCATAACGCGCCTTGTCTTCGGCGTCGCCGAATTTTTGGGCAAAATCCGCCATAATTTTCAGTGCGTTATACCACAAAGCCTGAATCTCGACCGGCTTTCCAGCGCGCGGCGTGATGACTAAATCGCCGATTTTCGCGTCCATCCAGGTTAATTGCACACTTGGCGTTCCGGCGTAAAGCAAGCCGTCCGTATCGACGTGAATATCGTAGCGCGTGCCGCGCAGATGCCAGAAGATTACGTCGGCGAGCTTTTTATAGAGATTTTCGCGGACGAAATCGTAATCGCCCGTTTTTTCGGCGTAGGCGCGCGTCGCTTCAAAATACCAGAGCGTCGCGTCAACCGTGTTGTATTCGGCTTGGTCGGCGGCATCGGGAAAGCGATTCGGCAGCATTCCTTCGGAAATATGCCCGGAAAACTCCAGGAGAATACTTTTCGCAATCTCGGCGCGCCCTGTCGCGAGCGTCAAGCCGTTCAGCGCAATCATCGTGTCGCGTCCCCAATCGGAAAACCAATGATAACCCGCGATAACCGTTTTGCCCGCGCCGCGCGAGGCGATAAACTGGTCAGCCGCCAGCACAAGCTGTCTGGTAAAATCGTCTTTCGCTGCCGCTTTTTCGATTAATTTTTCGCGCCGCAAAATTTCGGATTCTTCAAAATTCGCCGCCGCGTCCCAATCCCGTTTTTCCGTCGAGGCGATGACCGCCGCCGCCGCGCTCAAATCGAATTTCAAAACAAACGGCTGAAACAAATCTTCGTGAAAATCAAACCCGCGCTCGCGCTCAATCGCGTATTCAAAATTGCGATACCAGAAACCGCTTTTCTCAACTTCCAGCGCGTTATGATTAAAAAAAAGCGCGGGCATTTCATTGAAAGGCTTTACGGAAACGTAATTTGACGCAGCTTCGTAATCGGCATTGAATCCGGCAGTTTCATGCTGCAAAGCGTGATAATCGCAGAACGACAAAAGCGGTTTCAGATGCAATTCGACTTTGGACTTCAGACTTTGGACTTTGGACTTCACAGACCACTGGCAAACGGTCGAGTTTTCGCCGTGAATCATAAAAACTTTTTTCTCGATTTCGATTCCGCCCGCCTCAAAAGTCCAGACGGGAAAAGGCGCGAGACGAAAGTTTTTTAAATATCGAAAACCTTCGGGATGAATTTTGTTCGGATATTGATTCGAGGAAAGCTCAAAGGCTTTGCCGTCAACGAAAACGGTTTCTTCAAACTTGGAAAGCATCGTCACGCGACCGAGCGGCGGCTTGGCGGCGGCGGTTAAAAGCGCGTGATAACGACGCGTGTTCGCGCCCGCAATCGTACTCGAAGCAAAACCGCCGATGCCGTTGGTTTCGAGCCATTCGCGGCTCGACGCGGCGGCAAAGTTTTGACAAATTTTCGAATTGATACTAATCATTTTAAATAATAAAAATTTACTCTGAGGCTTCGTTTCCCGCGCCCGCGCAATAAACTTCGTCCGGTAAATTCCTAACCAACTTTATTTTGTTCCGCCGCTTTTGACAAACCGGTTTTTCGGCGGCGCGTAAAAAATTTTATTGCCCGTCCCGCCTTTTTCGGTTAGAGTTATTAAACTCGCGGACTTTTCAACCGGTTCTTTTCATTTTAAAGCTGCGCCCGGCGTTTGTTTCTCCTGACGAAAACCCGCGCGCGAAGAGGTGAAAAATCATGCAGAAGATAAAATTTTTTCTCGCTTTTTGTTGTTTAGTTTCTCTTGGATTTTTGTCAGCCGGCAGCGCGGCAGCGCAAAAAAGCAAATCGAATACCAAAGAAAAGAAGACCGAAAAGATTGTTATAAGGCAGGATAAAGCCATCATCGTTTCGGGCAGGGGCGTCGAATTAAGTTCGGGCAGCGGTATCGGGATGACGGAGCCTTCCATTATTCTTGAGCCTTGCGCGAAAGAAACGCCGGAGCAGATTTCGGAACTGGAAAATGCGCCGGATACAAACAAACAGTTGGAAATCCTCGTCAAAAGAACCGCCGAAACCGACGACTGGCGGCGCGCCTGCGCGATGTATCGTCTGGGCGAATTTCGCTCGGCGGCAAGCGCGGCGCTGCCCGTTATCCTGAAGCTGCTGCGCGACGAGAAAAACCAGGATGTCTGGATACACGTCGAAGGCGCTTTGTGGAAAATTGCGCCCGACCGCAATCTTCCGCTGCGCAAGCGCCTGGAGCTCGCCAAAGACAGCGATGTTTACCTGCGCATCTACGGCGTTTATTCGCTCTCTTATTCCAAAGTGCCCGCCGGAACGTTTGAAGCGAAAGATATTGTGAATGCCTTGATCGAAGCCGCCGCCGATGAAGAAATCACGGTTCGCTGGCTGGCGGTGATGGGCATTCGCCAGCAGGGCTTCTACGGCGTCGACACTTCGCCGGCGATTCCGGTTTTGTCCGCGATGCTGCAAAACGGGAACATCAATCCGATGCATCCGATTCGCGCTTTCATGCCGATGGGCGCAAACGCGCTGCCCGCCGCGCCGCTTCTTTTCGACGTGCTTTACAACACAAAGAAATACGTCGGAGAAAAAGACCAGAATAACCGCGCCTTCAGCCTGTATTTGACGGCGGCGATAGCTCTGGCTAAAATCGGCAAGCCGCTCGTTCCGCTGCTCGAAAAGGAATTTGACAAACAGCCGTTTGCCGTTCTCCAGGTGCTCAAACATCTCGTCGCCGACGGAACGCTGCCGGTTTTTGCCAAAGGCATGCAGCACCAGAATCCGCAAGTCCGTAAAAAAGCGGTCGAAAGTCTGCCGAGTCTGACTTCCATCGGCGCGCTCGAGATACTGCCGTCGCTCATCGCCGCGCTCAAAGACACTGATGCAGAGGTTCGGAACGCGGCTTTGAACCAACTCGGCAGCATCGCCCGTTTCACGCCGGAAAAGTCGGACGCGCTGAAGGAAATGTTGAAAAAACAGGCGCTTCCGATTTTTATCGCCAATCTCGAAGATAAAGCGACCGTTTGTTATGCGGCGCTGAATCTGCCGGACTTCGGCGCGGACGCGGAAGTCGCCATTCCGGCTCTGGTCAGCGTCATCAAAAAAGATAAAGGGAATTTCTGCGCCGAAAGCGCGCTTTTCGGTCTTGGCGAGAAAGGCAGAAAATTTCTGACCAAAGAGCAAATTAACCGTGTCGAGGAAATGAACAAGGCAAGCAATATCGACACGAATTATAACAAAGCCAAGCCGATAAAACCGAAAACCGCGCCGGAGCCGCCGCCGGAAAAAACGAAAGACACGTAAAAGCTTAGCTGAACAAGCCTTCGGTGATTCCTTTTTCGTAGACGATAAAAAGACCGAGAGCGACGCTGACCAGACCGGCGATGCTTTGCAGAATGTAGTTGAAGCGATTAAAGCGCGAAGCGGTCAGCGTGAACGGCAAGCCGACCAGAAAGCTCATCAGCATCATTCCGCCGATGGAGCCGACGCCGAAGACGACGATATAAAGCAAGCCGAGCGCCTGCGATTCGATGGTCGGAATAATCAGCAGCATCAGCGCGGCGCTGCCCGCCAAGCCGTGAATCATCCCGATAATCAAAGCGCGCGGGCTGAAGGAAAATCCGTGATGCGTGTGCGGCTCGTCCGCCGCGCGGTCGTGAATATGCGGGTGAACGTGGACGCGCTCGCCGTGTTCGTGCGCGTGAAAATGAAGATGCCCGCCCTTGAGCAATTTTCTCAAAACGTTTAATCCGAGCAGAACCAGCATCACGCCGACGCCGAATTCCAGAACCTTTTCAGTCTGCTCGGTGATTTGAAATTTAAGCAGCAGAACAAAAACTCCCGCCAGAAACAACGAAATCGTATGCCCCAAACCCCAGATGCCGCCGATAATCGCCGACCCGAAAAGACTGCGGCGCGCGGTGACGATGGTCGAAACCGCCGCCAGATGGTCGGCTTCGGTCGCGTGTTTTAAGCCGAGCAGAAACCCGAAACCGAGAATTGCCAGCGTCGATGTGGCGGAAAACGCCGATAAAAATTCGCTCATTATTTTATGCCAGTGAATTATAACAGATTATCGTCAGGAAGAAATTCACCGCCGATGAAGCGGATAGACAGGGATAAGCAAGCAAAGCTGGCGATTTTGTTATTTCAAATCTCGAATTTGTGTTTGTTTTCACCCGCGCCGTTTCATTTTGCCTCTGACCTGGCAGGCGACTTTCGCTTCCGGCTATTTTCGTTTATTTGATATTAATCGGTTGATTGTCGTTGATGTAATCGATGCCTTTGCCGCCGATTTCGACGCTTGTTTCTCTGGCTGAAACCTTCGCGCCGCTCTGCGCCGTGATTCTGCCGTCAAGACCGGCGTTGATGACGATTTCGGCGACATCCGCATCGCCGATTTTGCCTTCGACTCCGATTGTGCCTTCCGCGCCGTGGTCAATCACGCGCCCGTTCTGCGCCTGAATAAAATACGAGCCTTCGGCTTTGCCTTCGATTGAACCGACCGTTTCGCCTTTCAGATTTATATCGAGCGATTTACTGATTCCTCCGGTGATGCGAAACGTAGTAACGTCATCCGCTTCCTTTTCGCCGAATTTCCGTTCAAGACTGATTTTCGCGCCCGCGCCGAAAGTGATTTTCAATTTTTCGCAATCGGCGTCCAGAGCGATAAAGCCCGCGTCAACATTTCCCGTCGGAACGTGGCAATCGCCGTTCGGTTCGGAAAAAATCCTGAGCTTTCCGTTTTTAGAGACGAGCTGTTCGACCGTCCAGCGCGATTGCGGATTATCGACCTGTTCGCAGGGCGTCGTCCTGATAAAGCTCGACCAGCTGCCCCACGACGCCAGAAGATGATGATAATGCAGGCGGATAATCACGTCGCGGCGCAGGTTTGCGTATTCGCGCAATTGAGGATTGACGATGCGCTGAATCCAGAACGCGCTGACGCGATAAAATTTGTCCATATCATCGAGCGATTTTTGATAAAACTCCTGCCAGTTTTGATAGTAAGTCGCGTGATGGCTCAGACTGTACTGCACGTGCCTCCGGCAGATTTCTTCGCCCGACAGACCTTTCACCCAGCCGCCGTTCCAATCCTGGCTGAGCGCGAAAATATAGTTTCTCTGTTTATCAAAGTTTTGAAAACGAACTGCGCTGCGGCGGTAAAAGATGTTTTCCAAATCGCGCAGGGCGTAAAATTCCTTTTCGTAGCTGCGCGGAAAAACGATTGAGTTTCCCTCCGCGCGCGGCTGCGGACGCAGAGCGTCGTCCGGCAAAGACTGCATCGCCCGCGTAAAAGCCGCGCTTTCCTGGCTGACGACGGCTCGCCGCGCGAGATAATAATCATTATCGTTTTTGCCTTCGCGGTGGGCGGTTTCGATGTCGCCGTTAATAAAATCCGGCACGGGCAAGCGCTCAAAAGTCTGGCTCGGCTTATCAAACGGCGACCAGATAGCGTCCGACCAGCGCGCGCCGTCAACCGAGTCGGGATTGACCGGCGCGCCGGGCGGAACCGGCTTCGGATTGTAAGTGTTCGGGTCATTTTTTATTTCTTCGGCTTCCTGTCTGGTTTTTTCCGACGCCTTCGCCTCGTTGTTTTTCTTAATCGCTTTGGCGGTTGCGGGCGAAAAACGCTTTAAAAGACTTGCCCGCAGATATTTAGCAGCCGTCCGAAAATCCTTTTCCGCCTGCGCCAGTAGACCTAAGCCTTCCAGAGCGCCGGGATAATCTTTTTTGAAAGCGAGCGCGGCGTTAAAGCGCGTTTTAGCCGTCGGAAAATCTCCGAGATAAGCGAGCGTCCAGCCGAGATTGGACAAAATTACCGGCGAATTTATTTGCAATTTGTCAGCGTAAAGCAGAACTTTCAGCGAGCGGTCGTAATCTTCGCTGTTTTTCAAAGCGACGCCGAGATTGCTGATATTTGCCGCGTCTTTCGGGTCTTTTATAACGCTCGTCGCGGCAAGATACACGGCTTTTGCGAGGTCTTCGGGCTTATCGCTCATCAAATAAATCATTCCGAGATTGGAAATCTGCGCGGCATTTTTCAACTGCGAAACGGCTTTCTCAATCCCGGCTTTTTCGGCTTCTCTGATTTTCGCGCCGGATTCGCTCTGCACGGCTTTGACCAAAGAGAGAAACGCCGTTTCACTTGGCGCGGTTTCGCGCGCGAGATTAACCTTCGGATTCGGTTTCGGCAAAGGTTCTTCTTCCGATTCTTCCGCCGCTTTTTTCGCCGCGTTCACGTCTTTCCGAAAATCCGCGTCTTTTTCCAGTTCTTCCGCGATTCGTTCGAGTTCGGCTTCGGATTTATCAGCCTGAAACTCTTCCAGACGTTTTTGCTCGGCAGGTGTCAACTCCTGACCGCTGCTCATTTTTTTGTAAATTTTCCTGACCTCGTCCGGCACTTTCGCGTTCTGGGCGAAAACGGCAAGCGGTGAAAGCAAAGAAAAAATCAGCAGCCAAGCCGAAAACCGCATAAAAAAGCGACGGCGGAAATTTTGTTTGAAAAACATGATAAGCTCCTCAATTTTTCACTAATTCGACGCGCCGGTTCTGCGCGCGTCCGAAGGCGCTGTCGTTCGTGGCGACGGGTTTCGACATTCCGAAACCGGCGGAGCTTAAACGCGCCGCCTCGATTCCGGCTTTGACGAGATAATCTTTCACGGCAGCCGCGCGTTTTTCCGAAAGCTTCCGGTTGTAATCCGCGCCGCCGACGTTATCCGTGTGACCTTCGACGGTCATTTTCCAAGTCGCGTTTTCTTTGAGCAGGGCGACAATCTGTTCGAGCGTCTGTTTTGATTCGGGCTTGATTGCGTCCGAGCCGGTATCGAAATTGATGCCGTAAACGGTCGCTCGCCCCTTTTGTTTCAAATCGTCGGCGATTTGATTTTGCGCGGCGTTCGTTTTCGCCAGGTTCGGCAGATTCGGACACGAACCGACGTCCGCAGATTTTTTCGTGCCGTTCCACTGTTTGCCCTGAGTCGTCAGAATGTCATCGCTTTCGTTCCACCACAAACCGACCAGTTTCCTGCCGTCGGCGGTGAAAACCATAATCGCCGCGCCTTTGTCGCCGCCGTCTTCGCTCCAGTTTAATTTCATAATCCGGTCTTCGATTCCGCCTTTGAGCAAGCCGTTTTCGTGCTCATAGCAGCCGATGACCGAGCCGCCTTCCTGCTTGATATGAAAATCGCCGTATTCGGTTTCATAAGTTCCGCTCGCGTTTTCGAGCGGAGTTTTCGTTAACTGCTCGCCGAAACCGCGAATTTCCATCAGCTCGACAAAATCTTCAGCGCCTTGATTTTTGCCGAAGCTAACGCGCACAAAACGTCCGGCAATCTGTTTGCTCGCCGGAAAACGCTGATTGTCCGCCTTTTCTTTAAGCGTGACGCGGGCGATTTCCTGAAAGCCGGAATCGGCGCTCGCCTCGGAAATCTCAACCGTGATTTCTTTTGCGCCGCGCCGCTCGCCGTCGGTGTTCGCCGTGTCGAAGACAAGCGTTTTCAAAAGAGTTTTTTCGGGCAGCTCGATGACAAAACTGTGATTGGCAATTTCGCCTTTCGGACTTGCCCAGCCCGACGCGGCGTTTTCGTCAATCGCGTTTTCCGCCGACCAGCCGCTACCGTAATCCTTGGTTTTCCTGACGATTAACGCGCCGGTGAAAAAAGACAATAAATCCTTTTCCTCGACCGGATTTCGCCCGTCATTCGAGACGGTTTCGGCGGAATTTACCGGAATCGTTTCAACCGTATTTTTTTTCTCGACCGCCGCCGTTTGCTCGTTTGCAGGCGTTGCTTTGCTTGCCGACATCTGACACGCGAGGCTGAAAACTATTAAGAAAAATGTAACTAAAGATAATTTTTTTGCCATATTTTCCTCACCTGAATTTTTATGAACGCTTTTCGGAAAAAGTTTTCATAATCTAACGCCGGATTTGGCGAAAAAACCCGACAAAATATTTCCAATTTATAGAAAAAAGTTTAGAATCTCTCTTAAAATGTCGGCTAAAACGGTTACGCAGGTGCTTATCGAGTGGAACGGAAAGGAAAATCGCGACGCGCTCAATGCGATGCTGCCGCTCGTCTATGACGAGCTGCACCGGATTGCCGCTAATTACCTGCGCCGCGAAAACGCCGGGCACACCCTGCAGCCGACCGCGCTGGTTAATGAAGCCTATCTGAAACTGGTTGACCAGCGAAATGTCGACTGGCAAAACCGCGCCCACTTTTTCGGGATTGCGGCAAACCTGATGCGCCGCATCCTGCTCAAACACGCCGAGCGCAAACATGCCGAAAAACGCGGGGGGCATGCCAAAAAAATCGCGCTCGACGCGGCAGATGTTTTTTTCGAAGAACAAAATACGAACTTTCTGGCGCTCGAAGAAGCTTTGCAGAAGCTCGCCGTCCGGGACAGGCAAAAGGCGCGCATCGTGGAGCTGAAATTTTTCGGCGGGCTGAAAACCGACGAAATCGCCGAAGTAATCGGAAAATCATCCAAAACCGTCGAGCGCGACTGGATTTTTGCCAGAGCCTGGCTCAAACGCGAATTAAAAAGATGAACGCTGACAGATGGCAAAAACTCGACGAAGTTTTCCACGCGGCTCTCGAAGTTGGCGCGGCTGAGCGGAAAAGATTTGTCGCGCGGGCGTGCGGCGACGATTCCGAATTGAAATTTGAAGTCGAATCCATGCTCGACTCGCATTATGACGACGGCTACGAGTTTCTGAATAAAGACGCTCTTCTGGCAGTCGGCGCAAATTTATTTGCCGAGATGAACGCGCCGCAAAAAATCGGTGAATACAAAATCATTCGCGAAATCGGGCGCGGCGGTTTCGGCGCGGTTTATGAAGCCGCGCGCGAAGGCGAGTTTTCTCAAACGGTCGCGCTGAAAATCATCAAGCGCGGAATGGATACGGACGAGATTATCCGGCGCTTCCGGCAGGAACGGCAGATTCTCGCTTCGCTCAATCACCCGTTCATCACGCGCCTGCTCGACGGCGCGACGACCGCTGACGGCTTGCCTTATCTGGTCATGGAATATGTCGAAGGCGTGCGCCTCGACGAATTTTGCCGCGCGCGAAATTTATCGCCGGAAGAAAAATTCGGGCTTTTCCGCAAGATTTGCGCGGCGGTCGCTTACGCGCACCGGAATCTGGTCATTCACCGCGATTTAAAACCTTCGAATATTTTAATTACGCCTGACGGCGAGCCGAAGCTGCTTGATTTCGGCATCGCCAAACTGCTGTCCGAAGGCGAAAGCGCGAGCCGCACGGCGACGCAGATTTTTACGCCGGAATACGCTTCGCCCGAACAAAAACGCGGCGCGCAGATTACGACCGCGACGGACATTTACAGTCTGGGCGTTCTGCTCGCGGAATTAATCCGCAGCGGGAAATCCGAAAGCGAAAATTCAAATTCATTTTCGAGCTTCAAATTTCAGCTTCCGAATTGGTTCAGGTCGGTTATCAGCAAGCCGCCGCCGGTCGGCGGAACAAACGATAATCGCCAACGACGGGAAACGGCTTCGCACTCGTCACACCGCCTTTCGCCTTCGGATGATGTTGAAAAAATCATCCAGATGGCGACACGCGAAGAACCGGAAAGGCGCTACGCTTCGGTCGGCGATTTTGCCGAAGATATTCGCCGTTACCAGCGCGGGCTTCCCGTCGCGGCGCAGAATGATACTTTTTTATACCGCGCCGAAAAATTTGTCAGGCGCAATCTCGTCGGCGTCGCCGCGGCGGCAATCGTTTTGCTTTCGCTCGTTTCCGGTTTTTCCGTCGCCGTCTGGCAGGCGCGCGTCGCGCAGATTGAAAGAGAAAAAGCCGAGCGGCGTTTCAGAGACGTTCGCGCGCTGACAAATTCGTTTTTGTTCGAGTTTCACGACGCGATTAGAGACACCGCCGGAACGGCGCCGGCGCGACGGCTCGTCGTCACCAAAGCGCTTGAGTATCTAAACAAGCTGGCGAGCGAAGGCGAAAACGATTTGCCGCTGCTCGGCGAGCTCGCGCAAGCCTACATTCGCGTCGGCTCAGCCCAGGCTGAATCACTGAAGGAAAACGAAAACGCTTTGCAGAGCTTCCGGACGGCGGTCGAGATTGACCGCAGAATCCTGAAAATAAATCCTGAGGATGTCGAAGCAAAAAGGCATCTGGCGCTCGGTTTATTCAAATTCGGCGAGATTTTAATCGGCTTGGGGCGCAGCGAGGAAGCCGTCGCGGTTTACAGGGAAGCCGCCGCCGTGCGAGAAGAAATCAGCCGCATCGAGCCGCAGAATCTGCGCGACCTGACCGATTTGGCGCAGCAGCAGGAGCGCGTCGGAGAAGTTTACGCAATGCTCCGGCAAAGCGCGCCAGCCGAAGAATTCTACCGCCGCGCTTTGCAGACCATCGAGCGGCGCATCGGGCTGGAAAACGCGCCGACCACCGAGCTTTCCTTTGCCTGGATAAATCACGGCGAGCTGCTCAAACAATTAAAAGACTTTCGCGGCGCGGCGGCAAGCTATACAAAAGCCGCCGAAATTGCCGAAATTGCCTGGCGCGAAAATCCGTCCGACGCGCAGGCGCTGCGCAATCTTTCGGCTTCGCGCAATCGGGCGGGCGACGCGCTCGATTCGTTAAGCGATTTTCGCGGCGCGCTCGAACACTTCAAATTTTCGTGGAATTTAATTAAAAACAAGGCGGCGGAAAACCCGACCGACATTCAGATGCGGACAGCCGAAGCGTATTACACCGTCAAAGTCGCCGTCGAGACCGAAAAAACCGGCGATAAAACCGAAGCTTTGCGGCTTGTCCGCGAAGGTCTGGCTTTGCGCGAAAAAATTTCCGCCCAGGACAATTGGAGCAACGCGTCTTTGTTTTACCACGCCGGTTTATTCGAAGAAGCCGGTGATTTACTCTGCCGGCTCGGACAATTTAACGAGGCGCGAAAAGTTTACGGGAAAACTCTGCAGATTTACTCGCAGCTTTTGTCTGACGAAGCGCCAAATACCGATTTAAGCGAGCGCAAAAGGCGATTAGAGGAAAAAATACTTCAGTCAGCTGTTCAGCATAATTGACGGTTTAAATTTCCGCGCGGCTTTGCACAAAAATTAAGAAAAGCGGGAAAAACTCCGATTGGTAATTGTCAATTGTAAATTATTAATTATTTGACCAAAGAAACTGTCAATCAATTTACAATTTAGAATTTACAATTAACAATTTTCCCTTTCTTTATTTTTGTGCAAAGCGAAACCCTCAAAATTTGGCTTTAACTTTTCGGGAACGCATTTCCGAAAGAAAATAACAAATCCGATTGAATAAACAGCGAATACAGTAGCCAAGCCATTGCCAACAGTGCGGTCAAAACCGAGACATTTGTTAACAACAAAGCGAGGGCAAAGCAAAATTCCGTTTCATGTATCGTTTTTTTATGGTCTCTCGTCATTTCGTTCTTTCTCCCTGTAATCTATTGCCGCGCCGTTTGCACGGACGTATTTTGAAAAACGGCGATGTTCCATTTGCCGGATTCTTTAGTCATAATCAAGGTATTTATCGCGTGTCCCTTTTTCGTTTCGCCGCCGACGCGAAACTCTAAATTCCACTCGACGTGAACCGCCGCGACGTCTTTTCGCAAAAAACGAACGCTTTTAATGGTCGCCGTATTGCGGCTGTCTTTGTAGATGTTGGCGAAAATTTCCGTATGACCTTTTTCGATTCCGTCTCTGCCTTTTACATACATTCCGTTGGCTACGACGTAATCGGCATCAGCAGCGAAAGGCGCGGCGAAGGCTTTGCCGTCGTGCGTGTTCCAGCCGTTTTCCAGCTGGCGGACGATTTCCCGAATCGCCGTTTCATCTTCGCTCCGGTTCGGCGCGGTTTGCGCAAAAGCAGTTGCGCAGAAAATTATTAAAGAACAAATTATCAACCCCAAGATTTTTTTCATCATCATTTCTCCTATGTTTTAGTCAAAGTGTTTTTCGCTTCCGATTGGTTTCAGCCGTCGGCGGCGAATAAAGTTTTTTAATTAAATCGGCGAAAGCATCTGCTTATTTCACCGCCTGAAAGCTGTTAATCAGCTGCTTGTTTCATTTGTCTGATTCTTCTTTTTCGACTTCAATAATTTTGTTCAACGGCTGCCCGCAGACCGGGCACGTCGAATGTCCGTCTTTTAAATCGTTCGGCTCGCCGGCGGCGCTGACGGATTTCTCCTTCACGCGCACCGCGACGGTTTCTTCGACCTCGACAATTATTTCGGTTACGGTTCGTTTCATCGCTCGTAATCAGGATAGTTGTTCCTTCATTTGTCTCGGATTGTTGAAATTCAGGATTGCCAGCAGATGGAGAATAAGAATTACGGCGGCGGTCGCAATCGTCAGCCAGTTTAAATTTCTCCACAAGCTAATCGTATTTATCATTTCCGGCTCAAATTTGCCGTCGAGCGTCGCGCCGACCACGCCGCCGATAGTTAAAATCATCCAGACTTTCAGAGGAAACATAAGCCAGGCGAGAAGCGTCGCCCGTCCTAACCAGACTCTCGCTCCGGTATCGAGCCTGACGGTCAAAAGCCAGGCAATCAGCGACGCCAGAAAAACCCACGGGTTGACCCATTTGAAAAAGTAAATCAGGAAATGCGGCTCGCTAAAGTAACTGAGCAGCGAAGCGGGCGGATTATGGCTCCAGATGGGAACGAGCATCACGGCGTTGAAGATATAGCCTCCCAGCCAAATCCCCCAGTAAACGGTCGCCGTGAATAGGAACAAACGAGCTAAATTTTTGTGAATCTTCATGCTTTTCGACTCCTTCGGTTTTTCGGTCATTAACGTCCGGTTATTCGCCCGCTTAACTTCCCGTTTGATTGAATCGACCTTTCGGCGTTACAATTTGGCGAAATCTCCGACGCTGAATATCATCGTTCAGAACTATGACCAAAGTCCTTGTAAATTTCTTGGAAAAATCTTGGAATTTCCGTTCAATAAATAACGCGGCGCCTGGCGGGCAAAACGTTCAAATTTTTCTAAAATGAAAGAAACGACCCAAAAACAGCGATTGATTTATCGTTTTGCGGAGTTTGAAATAAACGTCGGCGAAGGGCTTTTGCGTCGCGGCGGCGAAATCGTGCCGCTCACGCCGAAAATTTTCGAGATGCTTGTGTTACTGGTCGAGAACAACAATCGAATGCTCACGAAAGATGAGATTATGCGGGCGGTCTGGGCTGATTCGTTTGTCGAGGAAACGAATCTGACTTCAAACATTTCGCGTTTGCGTAAAATTCTTCACGCGGGCGGCGCAAAATTTATCGAGACCTTTCCGAAACGCGGCTATCGCTTTAGCGGGCACATCGAAGCGGTCGCGCCGGAAACCGAAATCATTTTGACGCGCCGCATCAGAACCGAGGTTCGGCAGATTGTCGAGGAAACGGACGAAGCCGAAATCGCGCCGGAATATATTGCATATCTTGCAGCCGTTCCAAACAATTTATCCTGTCCGCTGACGCCGATTGTCGGGCGCGGCAAGGAAATTGCCGGAATCGAAGAATTATTGCGGAAAAACCGTTTGATAACTTTGACGGGCGTGGGCGGAACCGGCAAAACACGCCTCGCGCAGGAAATAGCTTTGCGGATGCTCTCGGAATTTACGGGCGGCGTATTTTTCTTCGCGCTCGAAACAATAAAAAGCGCGGAGTTGGTCGCCCCGACAATCGCCCAGATTCTCGGCGTCAAGGAATCCGGCGGAAAATCGCTGCCTGAAACGCTGAAAGATTTTTTGCGGGAAAAACAGATTCTTCTGGTCGCCGACAATTTCGAGCAGATTGTTTCAGCCGCGCCGTTTTTAGCCGGGCTTCTCGACGCCGCGCCGCGTCTGAAAATTCTGGCGACCAGCCGCACGCCGCTTAATTTGAAAGCGGAACGGGAGTTTCGCGTGCCGTCGCTCGAATTGCCCGCCGGAGAAATTTCAGAAAACTCCTTCGCCGAGCTGCTCGAAACCGAAGCCGTCAAGCTTTTTGCCGACCGCGCGAAAATAATCAAACCGAATTTTACCTTCAACCGGCAAAACGCGGCGACGATTGCCGGCATTTGTCTGCGCCTTGAAGGCTTGCCGCTGGCGATTGAGCTGGCGGCGGCGAGAATTAAAATTCTCTCGCCCGAACAAATTCTCGCCCGGCTGGAAAATCGTCTCAAGCTCCTGACGGGCGGCGCTAAAGATTTACCCGCCCGCCAGCAGACGATGCGCGGCGCAATCGAATGGAGCTTTGATTTGCTCAACGAGAACGAGCGTATTCTGTTTCGGCGGCTGGCGGTTTTCGCGGGCGGCTTTCGCGTCGAAGCGGTCGAGTCAATCTGCCCGTCGGCGGAGATTGATTTGCTCAATTGTTTGACTTCACTGGTCGAAAACAATCTGGTCGTTCAAACCGAGACGACGGACGGCGAATCGCGCTTTCGCCTGCTCGAAGTCATCCGCGAATACGCGCTCGAAATTTTAGAGGCGAGCGGCGAAAGCGAAATGATACGAAAAAACCACGCCCGCTATTTTCTCGCGCTGGCGACGGCGGCTGAGCCGGAGTTTTTCGGGGAAAATGCGGCAAAATGGCTCGACCGGCTCGAAGAAGAACACGACAATCTCCGCGCGGCATTGTCCCGGGCGGCAAGCGCCCGCGACGACGAAACGATAATGAATTTGACGGCGGCTCTGCGCACTTTCTGGCTTTTACACAACCATCTGACGGAAGGTCGCAAATGGCTCGAAACGGCGTTAGAGCTTAGTTTTGACACTTCCGCGAATCTCCGCTCCAAGCTGCTGCACGGACTCGGACAGGCGGCGCTTTATCAGGGCGACAACCGGACGGCGCGGGAAAAATTTGCGGAAGGTTTGAAGCTGGGCGAAGCCGGCGGCGACAAAAGACAAATCGCCCTGTCAAACAGAGGATTGGCAGCCGCGGCTAAACAACAGGGAGACATCGCGGGCGCGCGGAAGTTTATCGAAGAAGCGCTGGCAATTAACCGCGCGTCAAACGACATTTTCGGAGTCGCCGTTTCGCTCAATAATCTGGGCGATTTGGCGCGGATGGAGGACGATTACGTGGCGGCGCGGCGGCTTTTGGAAGAAGCTTTGGAGATTTGCCGGCAACTCGGCAACAAAGAAGGCGTCTGCGGTTGTCTTAACAATCTGGGCGCGGTGACCTACGGCGAAGGCGATTACGAGGCGGCGCAAGCGCATTACGCGGAAGCCCTGAAAACATCGCGGGATTTGGGCGATAAAATTACAATTTCCTATTCTCTGAACGGTTTCGCCGCGCTCGCATTCAAGCGCGGAGACATCGAGCGCGCGATAAAACTGACCGGTGCCGCGGAGCATTTACGCGAGTCTCTCGGCTTCGAAATCGAACCCGCCGAACGCCGCTTTTGCGAACGCTATCTTGCCGAACTCAAAGCCGAATCGGACGAAACCTATTTCGACAATCTTCGCGAGCAAGGGCGCAAATTGAAGCTCGAAGATTCAACCGACCTCTGTTTTAATGAATCGAGAGGAAAAAATTAGGTGATTATATATTTCACTTAATAAGCTATTTTTTAAGATTTTTAGAATTTTACCGGCGCCTTTACACCCTCAACTTCAGAGACGCGCGGGAAATAATTATTTCTAAAATTGGGGAGCTGCCCTTTCCGGACATTTTACATCCGGCATTTGATTTCCATTGATTAATCAATGTCGGGCTTCTTTACCTTTGTTTATTTAAAAATTTCTTGACACTCATCAATAAATAAACTAAATTTCATTTCAACCGACGACAAGTTAAATCCAGAGAGTTTGCAAAGTAATTTTTGCGGATTCCCGGCGCGGATTTAATGCGTCGTTTTTTTATTATGATTTCACACGCGTCCGACATTAAAAATTGCAGCTTCAGAGAAATTTTAATGCTGGATTTTATTATTAACAAATTTAGTTTTCGAGGAAAGAGCTATGAGATTATTTTTTCCTTTATCGGGCGACGACGTTTTTATTTCTTACTCACGCAAGGACGGCGCGTTGTATGCTGCCGGTTTAGCCGATAAATTGACCGGCAAAAAATTGTCCTGCTTCATTGATAAACTCGGCACCGAACCAAATCACGATTTGCCGCCGTCTCTAAGAAAGAAAATAAAAAGCTGCACGGTCTTTGTTTTAATCGGAACTGAAAAAGCCGCCCAATCGGTCTTTGTTCAAAAGGAAATTGCCGAATTCAAGCAAACCCGCCGCACTATTCTGCCGATTGATTTTGACGGAAATGTCGGAAAGGCAATTTGGTATGAAGAAATTCCCGGTCTGGCGGTCGAGACTGAAATGGACGCGCTGGCTTTGGAAACGGGAAATCCGTCACAGAATGTCGTCAATTTTATCGAAAAATCATTCAATTACACCCGGCGCAATCAACATATGTTCCGGATGTCTCTGGGCGCGCTAAGCTTATTTTTCATATTAATAGGTTTGGGGACGGCAAGTTATCTGTTTGCGATGAACCAGGCAAGCATTGCCAAACAGGAAGCCGATATACAAACCAAAAGGGCGGAAGAGCAAACAATATTAGCTGATAAAGCAGAAAAACGAGCCGGCGAACAAGCGCAAATTGCCAGAGACAAAGAGCTGCTGGCAAATGCGGCGACCCGAAAAGCCGGCGAAGCGGAAAAATTAGCCGAAGAAAAAACGAAATTGGCGGACGAAAAAACAAAAGCTGCCGGGACGGCAGCCAGACGCGCCGACGAAGAAACAAAAAAAGCCGAACAAGCCGCAATAGAAGCGCAAAAAGCAAAACAGTTGGAAGTTATTGCCAAAGCGGAAGCGGAAAAACAATTCAAAATCGGCAAAGCGCAGCTATGGGCAAATAAATCTCAATTACTTTTCAGAAAACGACAACCGCAAGCCTTCGCTGAAAGCGTTTCTTATGCTTTGGATTCGATGAAAATATTGGATGAGTTAGGATTGACCTCACTCGAATCAAATAACGCATTGCGCGAAAGCCTCGCCCTGATGCCTTACCTTCACAATAAAACCGCAATCAACGATGCCGTAAACACCGCGCTAAGCCCGAATGGTCAATATCTGGCTGTTTTAACTGAAAAGAATAATATAAACATCTACGATACATCGAAGCCGTCCGAGATAATAAATACCGTATCCGCGGAACTGATGCCCGGAGGCGAACCCAAAATAGCGATTAATAACGATGCCAGATATATTGCGGCAGCGACAGGCAGACAGGTCAGGAAGTTTGATTTAAGCAGCGGAACAAAATATCGGGATTTTCCGGTCACATCGGTTCCTAAAGGAAAAGAGAATGTCGAAGACCGAATTAGTGAAATATCAATCAGCGCTGACGGGAAATATATTGCAGTCTTGTTAGTTTACGAGGCTGAATTGCGCCATGAACTGCCAACCGCCAGTCCGACAAGTATAGGCTTGTGGGACACCGACGAAAAAACCGGAATGATTGAATTCGGCGGCGAGCTGCAAATGTCGATGCGCTGCATTGCTTTTAGCTCATCCGGCGCTATTCTGGCGGGCGGCGGCGAGAAAATATCCGTGTTGAGAACAGAACCCGATTTAGTCGCCATGTGGGATTTGTCACGCCTCAAAGAATCCGAACAACTAATTTCAAAGAGTTTCGCCGCTCCGTCAATCCGACAAATCGACGATGGCGATGTCACGGCAATCGCCGTAAGCTCAGACAAAACTTATGCCGCCGTTACGGGTGAAACAGGCGTCGTTTGGGAATTAAATTCACCTATAGCTCGAATACCGCGAACCGACGGTCCGGTTAAGAATATTTCTTTCGATTCATCCGGCAGGAAATTGTTAATTAATCGAACAAATTCGGGCGCTGCGCGGACGTCGACTCAAACAATAAGTATTTCGCCATCGCAGTCGATAAGCTGACTCCCTATCATTTAGCTGATGAGCATTTTTTGAAAGTGTTTCATCTTCCAAACAGTTTAATAAAAGAAGCGGAAAAGCGAATCAATCCTTTGTCTGTATTTAAATAAGGATAATGCCGGTTATTTTCCATCTCCGGAAACAATTTCCGAATCGACCGAAGGCTTCGATGTTTGATAATTGAATAGCTCTTTTCTAAAAAGCGAAGGTAGTCAGGCAAATTGAATTTGCTATTTCAAAAGCCTGTATCTGAAAATGTATCTACTACCTGTTATTATAGAGTGTTTTCGAGTGATTAAGCCGCAAAACGAAAAACGCGGAAATCACTCTCTAACACTGTGTATTTTTAGTAAAATAAACCGTTTATGAATTCCGAATTTATCAGAAATTTTTCAATCATCGCGCACATCGACCACGGCAAATCGACGCTCGCCGACCGCATTCTGCAAATCACCGGCGCTGTGTCAGATCGCGATATGGAAGAGCAATTGCTCGACGATATGGACCTGGAGCGCGAGCGCGGCATCACGATTAAAGCTCACGCCGTCCGGCTTGATTACAAAGCGCGCGACGGGCAAAATTACGTTTTGAATTTGATTGACACGCCCGGTCACGTCGATTTTTCCTACGAAGTTTCGCGCTCGCTTTCGGCTTGCGAAGGCGCGCTGCTGGTCGTTGACGCCTCGCAGGGCGTCGAAGCGCAAACGCTGGCGAACACGTATCTGGCGCTGGAAAACGACCTCGAATTGATTCCGGTTTTAAACAAAATCGACTTGCCCAGCGCCGAACCCGAACGCATCAAGGAACAAATCGAAAACATCATCGGGCTTGATACGAGCCACGCCGTTCTGGCTTCGGCAAAAACCGGCATCGGCATCGAAGAGATTCTCGAACAAATCATCAAGGATGTGCCCGCGCCGAAAGGCAACCCGAATGCTCCTTTAAAGGCTTTGATTTTCGACAGTTGGTATGATTCGTATCGCGGCGTCATCGTTCTGTTCCGCGTCATCGAAGGCACGATTAAAAAAGGCACGAAGATTCGTTTCTTCAACACGGGACGCGAATACTTAGTCGAAACGCTCGGCGTCAATCGCCCGCGCCCGACGCCGATTGAGTCTTTGAGCGTCGGCGAAGTCGGCTTTCTGACCGCTTCGATAAAAACCGTCGCCGACGTCCAAATCGGCGACACCATCACGGAAGCCGCGCGTCCGGTCGACACGCCTTTTCCCGGTTTTCAGGAAGTCAAGCCGATGGTTTTCGCCGGACTTTACCCGACCGATTCGGCGCAATACGAAGACTTGCGCGACGCGATGGACAAATTGCGCCTGAACGACGCTTCGTTTTTCTACG
>DASVWG010000087.1:0-7325 GCA_036389695.1 Pyrinomonadaceae bacterium | reverse complement strand
TTGCTTTCGCGCCGACCCAAATCGCCGCGTAATTGCTGCTGATGGCGATGCCGATGCCGTCCCATTTGAAGTCGTTAAAAATATTCCGGTTTAAAATCAGAGCGTTGTGCAGCTCGCTTTTTTTCCACGCTTCGAGCGCGAGCGAGGGCTGGGCTACAGAACTGTGATTGCGGTAAAGATTTTCGTAGCCGTTGCCGTCGTATCTGACGCCGAGCATTCGCGGCGCGTTCAGAATGCAACCCCATGTGCTTTGATTTTTGATGTCATACGCGCAATTGCTCCAGCCGTGCGTCAGATATTTGATGTTTATATTTAAATCCAGCAGATGTCGATTGGCGACAGTGCTCAGCGCGTCGGACAAAACGAGCGGCGCGAGCCGGTTCTGCGCGCGGTATTCGTTAATAAGCCGTAGAAGCTCTTTTTCCTTTGTGTCGAGCGTGTCGCCCGCGCAGTTTTTTTCAGTAAATAACTGCTTTCCGTCACAGGTCTTCTGCGCCGGAGAGATTTGATAAAGCGAAAAAATTAACAGCCATCCGAAAGCGAAAAACAAGACTCTGCGTTTCATATCTATAATTAGTTTTTATTTTGTAAATTTAAACCGGAAAAAGCATCTGGCGTATGTGTAATGGAAAATATGCTTAGTTTCGTTAAATGTCAAGAAATTAAATGAAGAAGTCGGAAGTCGGAAGTCGGAAGACAGAAGATGAAAGATAAATTTCTACCGGCTTCCGGCTTCCGACTTCTGTCTTCCTAATTTAATCATTTGACTTCGAAACGGTGTAAATAAACGGCTTTTACGAATATTTTTAAGCTTTACTTTAACTGTCAGCGCGCCGACGCTTTATAAATCACTTTAACCTTGCTAAAATCCGCAGAAGTTATCATGCTGATAGAAAACATTCGGTCTCTTTCCATCGAACAAAAAATCGGACAATTATTTTTTATAGGGCTTCCGGGACCGGAAGTCGATGCCGCGACGCGCGCGCTTCTGGAAGAACTTTCGCCCGGCGGCGTTTGTCTTTTTTCGCGCAACGTTCGCACTGTCGAGCAGGTGCGCAAGCTGAACGACGATTTGCGCGAAATTCTGCCGGTTGAGCCGATAATCAGCGTCGACCAGGAAGGCGGGCTGGTCGACCGCCTGCGCCGCGTGATGACGCCGATGCCGCCGCCGCGCGTTATTCGCGAGCACGGCGATTTAGCCGCCGCGCGCGCGCTCGGCGCGATTACCGGCGAGATTCTGCTGATGCTCGGCTTTAATATGAATTTCGCGCCGACGATGGAAGTATTGTCCGAAGACCGCGAATTGCTTTCCAACGGCTTGTATTCGCGCGCATTCGGGCGCTCGCCCGGCGAAGTGCTCGGTTATTCGATGGTTTACCTGCGCGGTTTGCAAAGCGCCGGAATTCTCGGCTGTCTGAAACATTTTCCGGGCATCGGCGCGGGCGAAGTCGATTCGCACGAAGAATTGCCGCTCGTGCATTTGTCGCACGACGAGCTTATCGCCAAAGACCTCGCGCCGTATATCGAGCTTTTTTTGTTTCGCCGCGACGAAGACGACCGCGTGCGCGCCGTCATGGTCGGGCACGGCGGTTATCCGAAAATCGATCTGGAAACCGAAACTATCGGCGGACCGCTGGTTCCGGCTTCGATTAATCAAAATATCGTGACGAAGCTTCTGCGCGAAGAGCTCGGATATAAACATCTGGCTTTGACCGACGATATGGAAATGGGCGCGATTTTAAAACATTGCCCGATTGAAGACGCGACGAAAGCGGCTTTTAAGGCGGGCGAGGATATGATTCTGATTTGCGCGGGCGCCGAATCTATGAGAAAAAGCTATCAGACAATGCTCGCGGCGTTTCGCGCGGGCGAATTTTCAGAGGAACGTCTCGACGAATCTCTGCATCGAATAGCCGAAGTGAAATTATTGCTGAAATCGCCGCTCGACCTCGATACCGCTCGCTTGCAGCAGCTGGCGAAGGACATCGCCAGACTTAACGAAAATCTGAACTACAGTTACGGAGGATAAATGTTTTTGCGTTATATTTTTGCATTTTTACTGATTATCTCGACTTTGTTTTTGACGTTTTCCTGCCGCACGCAGCCGCGCGACGCGGTGACCATCGCGCTCTCCGACAAATTTTCCGGTCTGGACACAATTTCGACGACCGCTTCGGACGCCGCGGCTGACCGCATCCGTAATTTGATTTTTAATTCGCTCGTCAAGAAAAACGAAAAATTCGAATACGTCGGCGAGCTGGCGAAAGATATTAAGATTGACGATACGAATTTAACCATCACGTTCACCTTGCAGGACAACGTTAAGTTTCACAACGGCAAAGACTTAACCTCGGCGGACGCGAAATACACGCTCGACGCGCTGTTTAAATCCGGCGGTTACAAGGCGGCGAGCTTTTACGATTCGGTCGACGGTCAGAAACAGCAGCACATCACTGCCATCGAAACGCCCGACGCGAAAACTCTGGTGCTGAAAGTCGGTCGTCCGGCGCTCATCAACCAGACGCTTTCGAATCTGGTCACGATTCCGATTATTCCCGAAGGCACCATCGAGCAGCAAAAAACCGCGCCCATCGGCACGGGCGCGTTTAAATTCGCCAGCTTCGACCAGCCGAACAACGCCGTCTCGCTCGAAGCCAACCCGAATTACTGGGAAGGCGCGCCGAAAATTCAAAAAGTAAACGTCAAAACCGTCACCGACGCCAACGCTTTGCAGGCTGAGCTGCAATCGGGACGCGTCGACCTGGTGCCGAATCCGACCAACATTTCCGCCGATACATTTAACGCGCTCGGCAAAAATCCCAATCTGCAAATCGTGCAGGGCGACGGCTCGAACATTCGCTACATCGGCTTTAACGTGACGGAAAAACCGCTCGACAACGTCAAAATGCGCCAGGCGATAGCCTACGCCATCGACCGCGAAAAAATCATCCGCGATTTACTGAGCGGTCAGGCGAAAGTGGCGCATTCGATTTTGCCCGAAGCTTCGTGGGCGTATTCCGCGTCGGTCAAATACAATTACGACCCGGCGCGAGCGAAACAGCTTTTGCAGGAAGCGGGCTACAAAGGCGAAACGATTAAGTTTAAATATCTTTCCGGCAGCTCGGCGGTCAGTCAATATTCGCAGGTCATCCAGAGCGCTCTGAAAGAAGCCGGAATCAACCTCGAAATCGAGACGCTCGAAGACAACACTCTGCGCGAGCAGTTGAAACAGGGACAATTTCAGATGAACACGGCGCAATGGATCGGCGGCAATCAAGACCCGATTTTCCTGCGCGATTTGTTCGATTCCGACGAATTTCCCGACAAAAAAGCCAACGGTCGCAACCGCAGCCGCTACGCCAATCCCGAATTCGACAAGGTTGTGCGCGAAGCCGTCAACACAGTCGACAAAGCCAGAGCCGCGCAGCTTTACGCCAAAGCGCAGGAAATCGTCGCCAACGATTTGCCGTACCTGCCGCTCTGGTATCCGGCAAACATGGTCATCGCCAGCAAGCGCCTGAACAATATCAAAAACGTCCAAATCAACGCCAGCGGCGACTGGAGCTTTGTCAAAGACTTAACGCTGGCAAATTAAAAGCGCAGCGCAAATAAAAGAAGAGCCGCCGAAATTCACAAAAAACACAAAATATTTTTCAGATTTATTTTGCATGTTTTGTGAATTTCGGCGGCTCTTCTTTCATCTGTTCAGACAACACGATTCGCCGCTTTTTCATCTTAAATTTGCAGAAAAAAAACAGGTGTAAAGCGGTCTCTCAAAGCCGCGCGTCGCCTGTCAGTTCTAAAAGACCAAGGAGGTTAAATGAAACACAAAAGCAAGTTCCTTACATTAATTTTTGCAGCAGTTCTTTTGATTGGTTTGGCGGCGGCTGATGCTTCGGCGCAGCGGCGCGGCGGCGGTCGGTTCATTCAGCGACCGGTCATCGTCCGGCAATATTACGTGCGGCGTTATAACCCGTTCTGGTATCATAATTACTGGGGCAATCCTTATTACTATGACCCGTATTTCTATGACCCTTATCTGAGCGAGCGCAGGCAGCGTTATTATCTCGAAAACGAGCTGCGCGGCAATCGGGAAGAATTAAGAAAGCACCTGGAAAAATACAATACCGACGGCGTGATAACCGCTAAAGAGCGAGCGGAGCTGAGCGACGACTACCGCGACGTCCAACGCTCGGAGCGTAAGTTAAATGAATTGCGTCGGCGGCGCTATTAAAGAACTCTGAATTATATTCTTAATAATTGAGCGAGGCGATTATGCCTCGCTTTTTTGTTCGCTTAAATAATCCTTTCCATTTTCCGCGAACATTTAGTTTGAGAATTTTCGAGCGGTCGGCTTGACAATCCTGCGCCGATTTGTAGAATTATCATTTACGGCAAGCGGGAATAGCTCAGTGGTAGAGCGCGACCTTGCCAAGGTCGAAGTCGCGAGTTCAAGTCTCGTTTCCCGCTCCAAACTTTTAAGGATAAAGGCTAAGGGATAAAGGAAAAAAATTTTCGCCTTTATCCCTTAGCTTTTATCCTTTCAGCAGAAAGGCGGCGTAGCCAAGTGGTAAGGCAGAGGTCTGCAAAACCTTTATTCATCGGTTCGATTCCGATCGCCGCCTCCAGATATCTTCTTTAATTTTCTTATATTTAATCTCAATTACTGCACTCTCATCCGGGTTCCCCAAGTCGGGTTATGTTCTCTGATACATTTAATGGATATTCCGCCGATGGAAACTTGTTGATTTTCCCGCAGCGGCGCGTCGTCTAGCTGCGTGGTGTTGTTTGGGTCGAGCAGGACTGAGACAATCTCCGGCGCGCCGAGGTTTACGTGACCGATGCGCACGGCGATTCCCAGACGAAACGATTCGTCGATTCCCTGATACCTTTCGAATTGTCCCCAATTTCGGCGGGCTTCCGGGTATATGTCGTGTTCGACGAAAGGTCCGGTCGTTAAATTTCGGAAATAAAATCTTCCGCGCTTTGCGTTGTCTTTGACAAACGGAAGGACGGGAGACTGCAAATCGAACAGATGGACAAATCCGCCTGAAGGATTGTTGAATGCAGTCGGCGGATGCCAGCCCCAGCGACGCCGCTCGTAATTATTCGGCATCAGATAATAGACGCCGCCATACGTCATTAAATCTCTGTCGCTGCCTTCGGCGGCGACGCAGGTTTGCGAATTATTAAAGTCGGCGCAGCGCAGAGAATACGGGTGATTGCCGCCGAGCGTGTGACCTATTTCGTGCGCTACGACTGCCGGACCGGTCAGAAACCAGCTTTCCGGTATCCAGAGCCACTGGGGAACGCCGCGCGCGCCGAGCGCGCCGCGCGTGGCGAAAGGATAATTAGGACAATTCGGCAAATCGTTGAAAATGATAATTCCGAGGTCAACATTGCCGTTCATCGTGTCGATATTTTGTTCGAGCAGGCGCTGCCGGACGATTTGCGTGAATTGATTCATAATCTGCTCCTGGCAATTGCTCGCGATAGTCGCCTGTATCGTCACGGGCACGACATCTATCTGCGGGTGATTGACGCCGCCGAACCCGAACATTCCATACGAAGCTTCGAGATAAAATTTATTCACCGCGTTTGGAGCATTGAAAAGAATATTGCGAATCGTTTCCGGCGTGATGTCTAAAGCGGCGGGAGCTGGAACGGTCTTTCCCTGAAGCGGCTGCGGCTGGATAGTCAGAGGCACGGCGACGACTTTGTAAAGTCCGTGAGTCGGCGGCGGAGCGGTCAGGTAATTTTCCGGCATTCGTGCGAGCGGCGAAACCGTCGCGTTTAATAATTTATTATCCTTGAGGTTGCCGCTCACGCGAACCGTCTGATTGGAAAGCTCGCTCCAATTTTTATCATTCGGCAGGGCGACCCATTTTTCAGTATTTACTCCGTTTTCAAAGGTTGAATAGGTGAAATAAAAATCCACTTTCGACCGCGCGACGCCCGAAAATTTAAATCCGGCATCAAGCGCGGTATTTTTCCACGAAGGCGTTTCCGTTTCCGTCTCCGAGACAACCGCTCTGATTTGTCCGGTCTGACGGAAATCGGAGGTTTGCGCCCAAGCGATTCCGGCATTAAAACCGGCTAATATCGCCCATAATATCGCAACGACAATCATTTGACCGGGCGGCACGAATCTCACGCGCGTCGGATTTTCCCCTTTGGCGTATTTGAAGTTTTTGAATTCCATAAAATTGATGTATAAAATCTCTTTCAAAAATGGGCGTTTCGGGATAAAATCATAATACCACCGCCAAGCTATGTGCCCATAGTAAAAATTTAGTTTATTATTTGTATCAGCCCGCCCATTTTAGCGACTCTTTCCCGGGAGAAAACAAAAATATGATTTATTACCGAGCGGCTCACGTAAAGCTTCTTTTATTGACAATTCTCTTTCTGGTCACGACGACGGGCGTTTTCGCCGCCGAAGGCGAATTAGACCCGACGTTTGACGGCGACGGAATCGTCACGACCGACAACAATTCCAACGATGAAAGCATCACCGATGTGGTGATTCAGCCGGACGGCAAAATTCTCGTTATCGGCGACGGCTTTTTAAGCGGCTCGGCGCTACAAACCGCAATCGTGCGCTACAATCCGGACGGCTCGCTCGATACGACCTTCAGCGGCGACGGCAAATATATCGTTCAATCCGTCTATCCCGGCAAGCTGGCTTTGCAGCCGGACGGCAAAATCGTTTTTGTCGGAATAATCGGCAGCTCGCCAAACAGAAATTTTTTCGTCACCAGGCTGAACTCCGACGGAAATCCCGACCCGACCTTTAACGGAGTGGGCGCGAACATTCTGGATTTGCGCGGAACCGACGACGGCGCGACTTCCGTTAAAATTCAGCCGGACGGCAAAATCGTAATCGGCGGCAGCTCCGCGCGAACCACATCCGGCACTGATTTTGCGCTGGTTCGTTTAAACGCCGACGGCTCGCCCGACCTGACTTTCGACGGCGACGGGAAAGTTTTTACATCTCTGGGTCAAAGCGCAGGCATCTCCGACATCGCTCTTCAACCCGACGGCAAGATTGCCGCCACGGGCACGGCAAGCACGCAAGAGGCGTCGGAAAGCCAGCCGATCGAAACATTCGCGACCGTTCGCTACCATTCGAACGGCTCGCCCGATACGAGCTTCGACGGTGACGCCACTGTTTTCACGCGATTTGTTTCGACCGGACCTTTCGGCAGCCTGCCCCACAATCGAGCCAACTCGATGGTTGTCCAACCGGACGGAAAAATTCTCGTCGCCGGCAGCGCCGGTTCCTGCTGTTCGCCGCTTCCGCGGGATGAAATTGCTATGATTCG
>DASVWG010000086.1:0-3039 GCA_036389695.1 Pyrinomonadaceae bacterium | reverse complement strand
GGCGACGTGCGCGGAATGGGCTTGATGCAGGGCGTCGAACTGGTCAAAGACCGCCAAGCGAAAGAACCCGCGCCCGAAGCCGTGCTGAAAGTCTTCGAAGAAACCCGTCGGCAAGGCGTGCTCATCGGCAAAGGCGGGCTTTACGGCAACGTCATTCGCACGGGCTTGATGCTTAATTCGACCAGAGACCACGTTGACGAATTGATTGCCGCACTCGATAAAGGCTTTGCGCTTTGTTAGAAAAATGAAAAAAGGGCGGGTTGACCGGCACTGGAAGGATTTGGGAAGCGGAGGAAAGAAATGAAAAGAATAACTCGAATAATCTTCAGCCAATCGTTAGCCTTTTGCGTGATAATTACATTTTCCCAGTTTGTCGGCGCGCAGCGGAAGGCTTCGCGTTTTGACGGGAAAATTTCGGAAAAGCTTGCCCGTGAAGTAACGATTTACCGCGACGTTTACGGCGTGGCGCATGTTTTCGGGCGGACTGACGCCGCGACGGTTTTCGGTTTCGCCTACGCGCAGGCGGAAGACAATTTCTGGCTGCTCGAAGACAATTACATCAGTGCCGCCGGTCGCGCGTCGGAAGTCTACGGCGAGCGGTCTCTGAACAAAGACCGCCTGACGCACGCGCTCGAAATACCGCGTCTGGCGCGTGCCGAATACAGCCGTCTCGACCCGCACACCCGCGCCATCTGCGACGCGTTTGCCGCCGGACTGAACTATTATCTGAAGCGTCACCCGGAGGTCAAGCCGCGCCTGCTCACGCGCATGAAGCCCTGGTATCCGCTCGCCTTTATTCGTTACAACTACTACAAGAACGGTTTCGTCTATGACCGCGCGATTAAACTGCCTGATATTCAAACCGCCGAATATGACCCTGAGATTAAAGCTAATCAAGGGTCGAACGGCTGGGTCATCGGTCCTTCGAAAAGCGCCACCGGAAACGCGATGCTTTTTATCAACCCGCACCTTCCTTTTTTCGGCTCGGGACAGGTTTACGAAGGTCACGTGCACAGCGACGAAGGCTGGAATTTTACCGGCTATACACGCTTCGGTTTTCCGTTTCCATATGTCGGTCACAACGAAAACGGCGGCTGGGTCAGCACGGACAACTCGGCTGATATGACGGACGTTTACACGGAGACTTTCGACGACCCGAAGCGCCCGCTCGCCTATCGCTACGGCAAAGGCTACCGTATGGCGACCGAACATGCGGAAGAAATTCGCGTCAAAACTCCAAACGGGCTGGAGACGCGCCGTTTTACAATGCGCCGGACTCATCACGGTCCGATTCTGGGCGCGACGGGCGACGGAAAGCGGCTGGCGATTCGGATGGCGAAATTCGAGAGCGACGGCTGGCTGCGCGAGTGGTATCTGATGACGAAGGCGAAATCGCTCGGCGAATTAAAACGGGCGATAGCGCCGCTCAATATGCTTTTCGGCAATATAATGTATGCCGACCGGCAGGGCAACACTTTTTATATATACAACGGCGCCGTCCCGCGCCGCGACCCGCGTTTCGACTGGACGAAACCCGTCGACGGCTCCGACCCGGCGACCGAATGGAAGGGTTATCACACGATTGACGAGCTGCCGCAGCTGACGAACCCGAAAACGGGTTGGATGCAAAACTGCAACACGACGCCGTTTAAGCTGACGAGCGAAGGCAACCCCGACCCGAAAAATTTCCCGAAATATATGGTGCAGGAAGGAGACAACCCGCGCGGCGAAATGTCTCGAAAAATTCTTTCCCAAAATAAAAAATTTACCTTCGATGACTGGCGCCGCGCCGCGTTCGACACGACCGTGCTGGACGCTGAGAAGAACCTTTCGGCGATGCTCGCCGCGTTGAAAAAACGAATCGGGGAAACGGGCAAAACGGGCGATGAGGAAACGCGGAATCTGCGCGCCGCCTATGAGGAATTGTCGCGCTGGAACCGTCAAAGCACCGTCGATTCGGTCGCCATGACGCTTTATTTCCTTTGGCGAGACGAAATGGGCGGCAAAACTCTCGACGAAAAGGCGCAAGTTACGCTGCTGGCAAAGATTTTGAAAGATTTGGAGCGTGATTTCGGAACCTGGCGCGTAGCGTGGGGCGAGATTAACCGTCTTCAGCGCCTGGACGAGAGTAAGGACGAGTCATTTAATGACAACCGTCCGAGCGTCGCGATTCCCGGCTTCAGCGGCTGGCTCGGCTCGATTTTTACTTTCTACTCCGGTGACGTTAAAGGGCAGAAAAAGCGTTACGGCGAAGCGGGCGGAAGCTATGTCAGCGTCGTCGAGTTCGCCCCCAAAGTGCGCGGCTTTTCCGTCCACGTCTTCGGCGCCAGCGGCAACCCGAAAAGCCGTCATTTTATGGATCAATCTCCAATGTACGCGCGCGGCGAATTCAAACCGGCTTGGCTCACGCTCGAAGAAATCAAAGCCAATCTGGAAAGCTCTTATCGTCCGGGTGATGAGAAAAATAAATTATGAAAACACTAATCAAAAACGGGCGTATCGCGCGAAGCGTTTGATGATTACACGGCGAATATTTTAATCAATAAAAAGATTTTCTGGCTTAAAGTAGGGAAATACGATGAAGACATTTTTACTTTTCGCACTTTTATTTTTAACATCGTGCGCCGCGGCGCACGCGCAAATTTATCGCGTGGCGCAAATGAACACTGAGCAAATTCGCGCGCTCGATAAATCAAAAACCGTCGTCATTTTAACCGGCGGAATCCTGGAACAGCACGGACCGCATTTGCCAATTTTCACAGACGGATACTCGAACGAGTGGCTCGCGCAGAAATTGGCGGAAGCGATTGTGGAGCGCAAGGGAATGTCGGTTCTGATGTTTCCGACGATTCCGCTCGGACACGAAGGCGCAAACGAAATCGGCGCGCAATTCGTCTTTCCCGGCACATATTCCATCCGGCGCTCGACCTTGCGCGCAATTTTTATGGATTTGGGAACCGAACTTGGGGAGCAAGGTTTCAAATGGGTTTTCGTCGTTCACGGGCACGGCGCGCCTTTTCATAATCTGACGCTCGATGA
>DASVWG010000085.1:0-4385 GCA_036389695.1 Pyrinomonadaceae bacterium | reverse complement strand
CGTCCGCTTTTGTCAAAGATGGGCGCGGGCTGGGGCAAGTTTTTCGTCGTGCCGATAGAAACCGGTCGAGGCTGTCCGTACGGCTGCGAGTTCTGCACGGTGACGGGCTTTTTCGGCGATTCGATTCGTTTTCGCACGAATGAAAGCGTCGTCGAAGAGCTTTTGAGATTGAAACAGCGCGCCAGACGAGAAAAAGGACAAATCGCGGTTTTCTTTATCGACGATAATCTGGCGATCAACAAAAAGCGTCTGAAATCGCTGCTCAAGGAAATCATCGCGGCGGATGCGCAATTGCCGTGGGTGGCGCAAATCAGCGCGAATCTTTTGGCGGATGAAGAACTGGTCGATTTGATCGCCGAAGCGGGCGGCAAATGGATATTTATCGGCATGGAATCCATCGACCCGCAGAATATGGCTTCGGTCAACAAAAACTTCTCCAAACCCGCCGATTACAGACAAGTTCTCGACCGTCTGGCAAAGAGAAACATTTACGCGATTACTTCATTCATTTTCGGAATGGATAACGATACGGTCGGCGTCGGGGCGCGCACCGTCGCGGAAATCGAAAGCTGGTCGCCGGGCTTGCCCGTCTTTGGACAGTTGACGCCTTTTCCGGCAACGCCGCTTTACACGCGCCTGGAAAAGGAAGGACGGCTTGAACGTCCGAAACACTGGCTCGAATTCGCGCCTTTCGTCATGGCGCACGCGCCCGCCAAAATGACGATCGAGGAAGCGCGCAAGGAAACCATCTCCGCGTGGTCGCGCTCTTACAGCCCGGAAAGAAATGCCGAAGTGCTTGAAATGCTGAAAGATAAACCCATCGGCTATCGTATCAGTCATCTGGTTTCGCGTTTCTTTTTTCGCGGGATATATTTTCCGCAGATGAACAAGCGGGCGTGGCTGAAGCTGCTTTTCGAGAATCGAAAACCGATTTTAAGCTTGACCGGCGAGGGTTTCAAAACCTGGCGCAAGGCGCGAAAAAATAGATTGAATAGTTCTTCCGTCGAAGACGGTGTTTTTGAATAAATGCCGGGAATCTTTTTCTGAGCCGAGTCTCGTAGTAATATTTCTTATTATTATCGAGAGGTGCGTATGAAAATATTATTTGTCTATCCGATTTTTCCAGATACTTACTGGAGTTTTCGACACGCATTAACATTCGAAGGTAAGAAAGCGGCTTTTCCGCCGCTCGGACTTTTAACCGTTTCGGCGATGCTGCCGGAAAAATGGGAGCGGCGGCTCGTGGATATGAACGTCGAGCCTTTGAGCACAGCCGATATCGAATGGGCGGATATGGTTTTCATCAGCGCGATGATTGTCCAGAAAGAATCGCTCGAAGAAGTCGTTAAATTATGTAAAGCGAAGGGCAAACGGGTCGCCGTCGGCGGTCCGTATGTTTCGACCACCAAGCAGCTGCCGGACGCGGATTTTATTTTTATCGGCGAAGCCGAGACGACTTTGCCGGAATTCGTCGTGGATTTAAAGCTCGGCTCTCCGAAGCGCATCTACGAAGCCAAAGAAAAACCTTCGCTTTTAGACACGCCCGTGCCGCATTTCAATTTGATTGATTTGAGCCGTTACAGCGCGATGAACGTGCAGTATTCGCGCGGCTGCCCGTTTCAATGCGAGTTCTGCGACATCATCGAAATTTACGGTCGCGTGCCGCGCACCAAATCGAACGAGCAGATGTTAGCCGAACTGGACGCGCTCAAGCTCGCTGGCTGGCGCGGGCTGGTTTTTATCGTCGACGACAATTTTATCGGCAACAAACGCAACGTCAGAAAATTTCTGCCCGCGCTTATCGAATGGTCTGAGCGCGAGCGGTTTCCCTTTTCATTTATCACGGAAGCGAGCGTCAATCTGGCGGAAGACGACGCGCTGCTGCAAATGATGGAGGACGCGGGGTTTCGCCGCGTGTTTCTCGGCATCGAAACGCCGGTCGAAGAAAGTCTCAGGGAAGCGCAGAAAGGACAGAACACGCGTCGCGATTTGCTCGATTCGGTGCAAAAAATCCAGAGCTACGGGATGGAAGTGATGGCTGGTTTTATCGTCGGATTCGACAACGACCCGGAAGACATTTTCGAGCGGCAAATCAATTTTATCCGCGAGAGCGCGATTCCGCTGGCGATGGTCGGACTTTTAACGGCGCTGCCCGACACGCAGCTCTGGCGCAGACTGGAAAAAGAAGGCAGACTTTTAGAGGAAAGCAGCGGAAACAACACCGATTGCTCGCTGAACTTCGTTCCCAAAATGGACAAAGCCAGTCTCATCGAAGGCTATAAAACAATTCTCCGAAACATTTACAGCTCGCGCGAATACTACAAACGCGCACTCGATTGCCTGTCGCGCTTCAAGCTGGACAAATTAGAGCCGCGCCGGATTAATTTAGCCGAAGATTTCAAATCTCTCGCCCGGCTTATCCTGACGCTCGGCGTGCGCGACCGCGAGCGCCTTCAATTCTGGAATTACTTATTTCGCCTCATAATGTTTTACCCGCGCGGTTTCGCGCACGGTCTGACGCTCGCGGCAATGGGTTACCACTTTCGCCGGATAACGACTAAATATTGCGAATAAAAATTGCTTAATTCATAGGCATAATTTCCCGCCAAATTATTTTTCGTATATCTGCAAGGCTTCGGCAAAATTTTCCAGCTATATGTGTTATACCGCACAGATTGGTTAATTTATTTTGTTAAGCTTAAGTTACGCCCATTGATTTGATGGTCATTTAACAAATAAGAGGCAAGACAGGGTAGAGTCCGGCTTGAAAAAAAGTCAGGTGAAACGTCCCGACTTGCCTTTTATTTTTTTTTAATTTTCGGCGGCAAGCCGCATACATTGACAAACGGGCGAATAAAGCGCACTGTAGAGGTAGAACCGAGTTTCGCTTACTCTCTTCTCAGTTTCTCTGGAATTAGCCGGACCACCTGAACTTCGCAGCTAAAAACCACAGAGGAATTGTCAATGTTTACACACCGCGTCAATATCGAGTTAAATCCCGATTCTTTTACCGAGCTATCCCGCAAAATTCAGACTGAGATTATGCCTGCGCTGCGCCTTCAGAAAGGCTTCTGCGACGGGCTGACTACAATTGCGCCCGAACGGGCATCCGCGATTGAAGATACGCGCTGGGAAACAAAAGAAGACGCCGAAGAATATCAGCGAACCGGCTATCCGGAAATTCTGAAAATCTTATCGAGCGTGGCAAAAACGACGCCGACCACTACAATTTTCGAGCTTCACCGATAAATTAAAGGAAAATAAAAATGAAAAATCTTACTTTCACGGAACGCCGCACGGGCGATGTCATCATTTTGGATTTGGAAGGAAATATCAGGCTCGGCGAGGGCAGCATGGAATTTCGCCAGCTTATCCGCCGCCTGGTGCAGGACAAAGAGAAAAACATTCTGCTGAATCTGGCGCGTATTTCCTACATCGATTCGAGCGGGCTGGGCGAGGTCGTCGCCGGTTACACTTCGCTGCAAAAAATCGATGCGAAAATGAAGCTCCTGCATCTGACGCGCCGCGTCAACGAACTGATGATGATAACGAAACTGCTCACGATTTTCGAAGTTTATGACGACGAGGCGGAAGCGCTGAAAAGCTTTCAACCGGCAGCGGGAAATGCTGAAATCCGGCAATCATCCGTCGTCACCGGAAAACTGGACGAGGCTTTAATAAACTTTTAGAAATAAAATGAGGAAACGATAAGGATTTGAAACGACCGGCAGAATCTAATGGGATTTTATGTTGATAACGAACCTACTGGTAAACGAAAAGCTGCTTCACGCCGAGCAGTCGCTGAAAAAAGCGACGTGCGACAATATCGTCGAGCTTTGTGAAAAATACCTCCTGCTGCTGAACGAGTATCGCGACGAGCTTTATAAATTTCGCGGCACGCCGGAAATCAATCTGCAAGCGTCTTCGACTTTTGCGCGCGAGCTGGTCGACCAAACCAGAAAAGCGATTCGCAGCGCGGTGGAAACGACCACGCGCCAGCGAAACGAAATCGAGTCTTTGCTCAAATCATTTACGATTATCAGCGGTTACGACGCGGTGAAAACATTTAATCAGCTCGAATACAAAGGATTTTCCGAGTGGGAGCTGCGGGCGAATCAAGTCCGCCTGAAAACCGATACCAACAACGAACATTTTACGATTCAGGAAGCCGTCGAAACGGCGAGCCTGCTCCGCCGTCAAGCCTACGTCGATTATAAAACTACTGTCTGGCAGTAAAGGTTAATTAAAATTATGAAATTTAGTCCTTTAGCAATAAAACGCCGTTATATTTTAGGAAATCTTACGGATAAATGTGACGCGATAAGCAAAATTCCCGTTTATTTAAACGACCAATCGGAAGCGCCTATCGGATTTGCCGATGAAAG
>DASVWG010000084.1:0-8315 GCA_036389695.1 Pyrinomonadaceae bacterium | reverse complement strand
GCGGCATCTTGCCGCCGCATTACAACTCAAAGTCGAGCCGAATTTGAGAAAACTGAGCGCGAGACGCACTCAGGACAGCCGGCACGGATGCCGGCGCTACCTCGCTTTAGCGCACTTTCAAATAGTTTCTAAAAGCTTTCTCAATCGAATTTCCGTTATTTTCCTTTGTTCTTCAGCCGCGATTGGCAGTTCGGTTTCGGCGTCATTATTCAAGCGCCCGCGACAGATTTCCAGCATTTCTTCCGCGCTTTTGCCCGTCGCGCACACGATGAATATATACCCGAACTTCTCTTCATACAAACGATTAGCTTCGGCTAACGCGTCGAGAATCGAATCGCTTGCCGCGTGCGTGCCCGATTGCTCGCCGCGCGACCATTCGGCGGATTGCGCCTGCTGTTTCGGCGCGGCTTTTCGCGCGCCGATTTTCGGATGCGCGGCGAAAGCTTCCAGCCAGTCTCCGGCATCGAGACTTCGCCAGATTCGCCCGGCTTTTTCCAAAAGCGCGTCGGCGTCGGCGAAAGGTCGCGCTCCGGTCATCGCGCGCGCCCATTTTCGCGAGCCGCAGCAATCGAGAAATCGAGTTTCGGCAACTTTGCGCGAAGCCTGATTTAAACGCTCCAACGCTTCGCTCATCCCGCGATTCTCCCGTAGAGCCGCAGACGCGAGATGCCGCCGTCCGGATAGATGTTCAGTCGCGCGTGCGTCGCCGTGCCGCAGTCTTCGAGCTCATCGACAAAAATGTGGCGCGTGTGCGCTTGCAGTTTTACATCCGGCAAAAGTTCCTGCCAGTTGATTGAATCGAGACTCGCATCGTCTTCGGCGCGGCAGACTTCAATCGAGCAGCTTTCGGGATAATTGCCTTTAAAATGCGAAGTATCGACTTCGACGCGCTTGATATTCCCGGCAGCGCCGAGCTTTATCACGCACCAGTCGTAGCCCGCGCCGCGCCGTCGCTTGGTTTCCCAGCCGTCGCTCATATCCTGCGCGCGCCCGGGCATAATCAGATTGTGCTTGTGCCCGAAAAACATATCGCTAGCTTCCAGCACGCTGCCGCCGTGTTCGACCGCCGCCAAATCAATCTCGCTCTCGCGTTTTTTCAGCGCGTCCCAGTCCGGCACGACGACGCCGTAAACGCGAAGCCGCGCCACGCCGCCGTCCGGGTAAATTTTCAGACGCAGATGCGTCACGCGCCGGTCATAATCTATCGCAAAACGATTTTGCGAATCGCCTGCCAATTCCGAATGCGGCAAAATCTCGAACCATTCAACCTGCGCATCGAGCAATTGCTCGACGTTCGGTTGACCGTCAATCGCGCAGGCTTCGAGCGAGCAATGCGAAGGAAAATTGCCGCGAAAAAAGCTCGTGTCCACGACGACGCCGTGAATGATGCCCGACAAACCCAGGCGAACGATGCACCAATCGAAATTTTCGTTCAGGCGCGGGCTGCGGCGACGCCGCGTTTCCCAGCCGTCCATCCATTTGCCCAAATCCGTGTATTTGCCTTCGATAAAAATCGGCGCTCGCGGTTTGAGCAGATTTTCTTTCGGCGCGAAAAAGTCGTCGTTGGCGTAAAGAACGGCGCCGCCGAGCTTTTCGGAAGCTAAATCAATTAATTCGGTAAAATCCATAATAAATTTCGATTGTCGTCAGCCGGTCAATAACGCGCCGCTCGCACTGGCGGCAAATTGTCCGTTTTCATAAACTTTCGCGCCGCGAACGTATGTCGATTCGACCACGCCGCGCAGATTCATTCCCGCATACGGCGTGATTTTGTTTTTGAAATGAATGATTTCCGGCACGATTTTAAATTCTTTTTCCGGCTGCCAGATGACAATGTCGGCATCGAAGCCGACTGCCAATTTGCCTTTGCGTTTGTCCAAGCCGGCTAATTTCGCGGGCGCGGCGGACATCCACCGGGAAATTTCGTGCAGACCGAAACCGCGCTTTTCGGCTTGCGTCCAAATGACGGGCAAACTGAACTGCAAAGTCGCGATGCCGCCCCAGGCTTCGAGAAAATCGCCGGTTTCCGCCAGTTTCAGATTCGGCGTGCAGGGCGAATGGTCGGAGACGACCATATCGATTACGCCTTCATCGAGCGCCTGCCAGAGCTTTTCGCGATTTTCGCGCTCGCGCACGGGCGGGCAGCATTTGAAATGCGTCGCGCCGTCGGGGATTTCTTCCGCCGCGAAAGTCAGATAATGCGGGCAGGTTTCGACCGAAATCGGCAAGCCTTCTTCGCGGGCGGCACTTAGCATCGGCAGAGCGTCGGAAGAAGAATGATGAACGATATGAACGCGCGCTCCGGTGGCGCGGCACAATTGAATCATCAGCGCGACGGCTTCGTTTTCGGAGGCTCGCGGGCGCGATTTCAGAAAGGTTTGATAATTCGTCGGATTGCTGTTTTTCAGTTCGGCGGCGGCTGTTTCAATCGGCTCGGCAAGCTCGGCGTGAACCAGCAGAACCGAATTCTGCCGCGCCAGTTCCGGCATCGCTTCGAGCAGGTTCGATTCGGTCACGTGCGGAAATTCATCGACGCCCGAATGCACCAGAAAACATTTGAAGCCGCGCACACCGGCATTTAAAAGCGGCTCTAATTCGCCGGTGTTGCCCGGAATGACGCCGCCCCAGAAAGCGACGTCCGTTTGACATTGCCCTTGCGCCGCCGCGAGTTTTTCCTTAAATCCTTCGAGCGTGGTCGTCGGCGGAATGCTGTTGAGCGGCATATCGACCAGCGTCGTCACGCCGCCCGCCGCCGCGGCGCGCGTCGCCGTCCGAAATCCTTCCCAGTCGGTGCGTCCCGGTTCGTTGACGTGAACGTGCGCGTCCACCAAGCCGGGCATCACGACCGCCTCTCCGGCATCGACCAGCGGCGTCTTCCCGGGCGCTTCATTCCATTCTCCGAGCGCCGTAATCACGCCGCCGCGAACGTGTATCGAAGCCGGAGCAACCGTTTCCGGCAAAACGACGCGGCGGCTGCGAATAATCAGGTCTGAATTGTCCATATCTCGTTTAAAATAAACGTTTGTTTGCGGAGTATATAAGCAAATCCGCAATGTTACAAGCCGCTTTTTATTCGATTATATTAATTCGTGAAAATAATTTGTCGAGGCGCGCCCGTGTGCCTGCCCGATGGGCGGGGCGAAAAAGCGTTTATATAAATAGCCGCAAAAAATCATAAAACGCGCAAAATAAATCAGAAAAACTTTGCGCGTTTTGTGACTTTTTGCGGCTATTCTTTTTTCGTTCTTATCTTATTAAATTTGTTTTGAAACAGTTACAATCTTATACTGGATTTCCGTCTGACCGACGAAATTTTTAATCGCCGTCTCAAAAATGAATCACCAGGAGCTTGCGCGAAAATTAATCGAAAATGATTCTGACTCGCGCGCGCGGCTAATCAAAGAATATTCACGCCTTGCCGACGCCCGGCTTGCCGCCGTTTTTCAGCAAATCTGCTACGAAGTCTGGACGCACGAGCCGCAGAAGATTTCCCGCATTGTCGAAATTCTGCGCCAGCTTTCCGATTTTACCGGAAACGCGGAAATCAGGGCTTACGCGGAATGGACGACTGCCATCGAAAATCTCGTCAACGGCAGGCTCGAAGAAACCTTGCAAAGGCTCGACGAATCGGAAAAAAGATTTCGGGATTTAAAGAAATTTCACGCCGCCGCGACGACGCAAATCAGCAAGCTTTACGCGCTGGCGCTGCTCGGTCGCTATGACGAAGCCGTCGCCTGCGGCTTGCGCGCGCGAGACGTTTTCGTCGCCGAAAACGATTTGTATTCGGTCGGCAAAATCGAGCACAACATCGGAAATCTCTACTGGCGGCGCGATTTTTATCGCGAATCCGAGCCTTATCTGGCTTCGGCGCACCGGCATTTCGAACAAATCGGCGACCAGCGGCAGCTGGCGATGGTCGAAAATTGCCAGGCTTTCGTCGCGGCGCTGCAAAATAATTTTCGCGCCGCCGAGAGCGTTTACGAACGCGCTTTAAAACGCTCCGCCGAAAATAATCTGGTCGTCACCGAAGCCGAAATCGAAACGGGAATGAGCAATCTTTATTTGTTTCAAGGTCGGCTCGATTTGGCGCTGAAATTTATGGAGCGCTCGCGGCGGAAATACGATTCGCTCGGAATGCCGCATCAATCCGCCAACTGCGAACTGGAAATCGCGGACATTTATCTGGAGCTGAACCTGTTGCCCGAAGCGGTCGCGTTTTACGAAAAGACGGAAGCGAAATTTGCCGGGCTCGGAATGCAGGCGGAACTGGCGCGCAGCTTGCTCAGTCACGCGAAAGCCTTGTTTTTGTTGGGTGAAACGGAACAGGCGGCAAATCTGCTCGACCGCGCCGAAAAGCTTTTTGCCGCCGAAGGCAATTCGATTGCGGTCGCGCAGGCGCGTCTTTCCAAAGCTCAATTTTATTTGCGCGAAAACGATTTTGCGGCGGCGCAGCTTCAGGCTGAACCGGCTTTGCGGGAATTCGTCGCGGGCGGCAATCGCCGCCACGAATTACTGGCGCGCTGGCTTCTGGGCGAGATTTTTTTCCGGCGCGGCGAAAAGGGAAAAGCCGAAACTATTTTTCGCGAAACGCTTTCTGTGGCTGAAGCCGACGACGCGCGGCAAATCGAATATCTGTGTCTGGTCGGTCTAGGCAAAATCAGCGGCGACGAAAAGTTTTTTCTCGAAGCGATTAATCTGGTCGAAAATTCGCGGTCGGCTTTGTCGGCGGAAGAATTTCGCACCGCTTTTTTCTCGGATAAGCTTTTGCCTTACAACGAATTAGTCAAAATCAAAATTGCTCAGAATAATTTCGCGGAAGCCTTGTCGTGGCACGAGCGCTCGCGTTCGCGCTCCCTTCTGGAAACGATGAACGGCGCGGCGAAAAATCCCGCGCGGAATCCGAAAATCGAAGAGCTGCGCAAGGAATTGAATTGGTTTTACAGCCGCATCAATCGCCGGACGGCGAGCGGTCTGGAAGCGCGGCGCGGGATTTCCGAATTGCAGAAACTCGCCGCCGAAAAAGAGCGCGAGCTGGCGGAGCTCGAACGCCGCTCGCGCATCGGCGAAAAGACAAATTCCGCCCGTGAAATCGAAAAATTCGATTTGAAAAAGCTGCAAAATATTTTAAATGAAACAACTGTCGTCGAGTTTGCGTGTTTTGACGAAAGCCTCCGGGCTTTTGTGATAACAGGCGAAAATTTCGAGGTTTTTCGTTATTCTTTCAAGCCGGAAAAGTTGCGCGCTGACACGCGGCAGTTTCTTTTTCAAATCAAGACGGGACGTTTTTTAGAAAATCTTTCGACGGAAAATCAAAGGCTCGCGACGGAAAGATTAATGCGTCACGCGCAGGCGATTTACGACGCGCTCGTGCGCCCGCTCGAAAAATTTTTTGCGGGCGGGCGTCTGGTCGTCGTGCCGACGGATTTTCTGCACAGCCTGCCGTTTCAGGCTCTGCACGACGGCGAAAAGTTTTTGATTGAAGGCTCGGAAATCGTCTACGCGCCGAGCCTCGCCGTTTTGCAAAGCTGTCTGAGCCGGAAAATCTCGCCGCCGGAAAGCGCTCTGCTCGTCGGCGTCAGTGACGCCGCGACGCCTTTAATCGACGCCGAAATCGAAACGCTCGCGCCGTTATTTAAAGCGTCCGTGCGCTTGAAAAACGAAGCGGCGACGCTCGAAAATCTGCGGAAAAATCTTGCCGAACGCAACGTTTTGCATCTCGCCTGTCACGGAAAATTTCGTCTTGACAATCCCGATTTTTCGGCGCTTAATTTATTTGCTGAAAATTTAACGGTCGGAGACGCGCGCGGTTTGCCTTTGCAGGACAAGCTCGTCGTTTTGAGCGCCTGCGAGACGGGTTTGAACAAAATCGTTTCGGGCGAAGAATTGTTCGGCTTGACGCGCGGCTTTCTGCACGCCGGCGCGAGCGCGCTGGTGTCGAGTCTCTGGACGGTCAACGACCGCTCGACGGCGGATTTGATGCGACGGTTTTACGGCGCGCTTTTAAAAGACACGAGTCCCGCAAAAGCGCTGCAAATCGCCCAGATTCAGCTTTTAGCGAAAAATGCCCATCCGTATTTCTGGTCGCCTTTCGTTTTTGTCGGACACTGGTGAAAAAATATTTTCGGCTGCGATGTATTTTTTGCGGCGTCCGGCGGACTAGTGTATAAGGGACTATTTTATAAAAAGTTCAATTCAGGTTAATCGGGAGGGTTCCATGCGACGTGAAAGCAATCCGGGCATCGCCGCCGTTTTTCTGTTTTTTCTGATTTTTTTCGCTGGCAGCGTTTTCGTTTCAGCGCACGAAGACACGGACGAATTTTTTGAACCTGCCGAAGTGGTTGTCAAGCTCAAACGCACTTTAGACCTGCCGTCGATAGCGGCGCAGTACGGACTGCATCCGATGCCCATCTGCCAGATGGGAAACAGCCCGCTTTACCGGATGCGGATTTCGGGCGCGAGAAGCGTCGCCGAAGTCGTCAGCCAGCTCAGAAACGATCCGCGCCGGCGCGTGGTTTACGCCGAGCCGAATTATCTGATCGGCTCGCCGAGCCAGAGCAGTCTGCCGTGGAGCATCGGCGGCTCATGGAGCATCGGCGGCTCGTGGAGTATAGGCGGTTCGTGGAGCATCGGCAACAGCATTAAAGGTTTTCAGAATCAATGGATGTCGCAGACTATCAATCTGCCCGCGTCGCATCAAATCTCGCGCGGAGCGGGCATGAAAATCGCCGTTCTCGACACAGGCATTGACGACGAGCATCCGGTTTTTGCCGGAAAACTTCTGCCCGGATACGATTTCGTCGATTATGATTATTACGCCGAAGAAGAAGGAACGTGGGGACAAGGCGCTTACGGGCACGGAACTGCCGTTGCCGGAATAGTGGCGGCGGTCGCGCCGGAAGCGAAAATCATTCCGATTCGCGTGCTCGACCAAAACGGAATGGGCAACATCTGGCGTCTGGCGGAAGGTTTGCGATACGCGGCAAATCCGGACGGCAACATCTATACGAGAGACAGCGCGGACATTATCAACCTGAGCCTGGGAACGACTCAAAAAACTTATCTTATCACGGAGTTTCTGGGCGCGATTACGAGCGATTATCGCGCGACGCGCGACGGCGGCGGTTCTTACGAATCGAGCAATCGAAGATTACTGGTTGTCGCCGCTGCCGGAAATACCGGCGACGGGACGCGCATTTTTCCGGCAGCCGAACAGACCAACGGCTTGATTGCCGTCGCCGCCAGCACCAATCTGGATACGCTGGCAACTTTTTCGACGCGCGGCGATTGGATTAGCATAATGGCGCCGGGCGACGGCATCGTCAGCGCGGTTCCGCACGGCAGATTTGCCACCTGGCGCGGCACGTCGATGGCAGCGCCAATCGTTGCGGGCATCGCGGCGCTGGTGATGGAAAGACATCCGTCTATGAATTCGAACAAGGTTGCCGCGCACATCCGCGGAACTTCGGCGGACATTACCGACAGTATGTTTCTGCGCGTTGACGCGGCGCGGGCGCTGACGATTAATCCCGTTCCCTGAAGCTCTCTTGAAACAGATGTTTCAAACCGACGAAGAACTAATCGAGCGCGCTCGCGGCGGCTCGGAAGCGGCGTGGGAGTCGATTGTTTACAAATATCAAAACCTGCTTTTTTCGATTCCTCTGCGCGCGGGACTGCGCCGCGATTTGGCGGCGGACGTTTTGCAGGAAGTTTTCACCACGCTTTTTCAAAAAATCGAGACGCTCGAAAAGCCGGAATTCCTGCGCGCCTGGCTCGTCACGACGACGCAGCACAAAACCATCCATCTTATTCATCGCGAAACGCGCGGGCGTCCGAAATCCATCGACGAGCTGGAAAGCAGCATCGGCTTTGAAGTTTTAGACCCGCAAGCGCTGCCCGACGAAAGCCTGATTCAGATAGAACAGGAAAAACAGATTGAAGACGCGCTCGCCGCCATCGACGAGCGCTGTCGCCGTCTTTTGACGCTTCTTTATCTCAGTCAAAATCAGGTGCCTTACGCCGAAATCGCGCGGATGCTCGACATTCCGCTCGGCAGCATCGGTCCGACGCGGGCGCGCTGTCTCGAAAAATTAATAAAATTATTACCGAAATAATCGAAGCGATGTATTTTTTCGCCCGCTGGCGCGACTACACCTTACAGAAAGGGATTTCGTGCGGAGAGATTAAATGAAACATCTGGAGTTTGAAAAACTTGTGAACAAATTCGAAGGCTTGCAGACGGCGGCTGAGGAGCGCGAAGTTTCCGCGCACCTGCAGGCGTGCGCCAAATGCGCCGCGCGAGCCGCCAAGCTGGAAAG
>DASVWG010000083.1:0-11755 GCA_036389695.1 Pyrinomonadaceae bacterium | reverse complement strand
ACCGGAATTTTGCTTATTTCATTAGAAGTAATGCCGCGCGACGCCTTTGCACACGAAATTTATTTTTTGCAAATCGCTTTTTACTTAATGGGCGGCATAATTTTATTCGCCAGAAGCAAATCTCTGGCAAATTCCATAGTCGGTTCGCCTCAGGACGACAACGAAGCGACATCTGAGGAAGAGGACGACGAGCCGGTCGAATGAAAAATATCGAAATCCGACCGCCGCGTTTGAAAGAAAAAGCGGAAAGTCTTCCTTTCAGAAAACTCTCCGCCTTTACAATATTGAATACCCCCGGCACGACTTGAACGTGCGACCCACAGCTTAGAAGGCTGTTGCTCTATCCAACTGAGCTACGGGAGCATATCAAAAAGCAAATTTAGATGTTAGCGATTGTTTGTTTGTTAGTCAAACTAAACGAAAATTCAAGCCGCTCAACATACCTCGTGATGTTATAATTAATTCCGCTTCAAAACTGACCGTTCAGGACATTTGCCGGGAGACGGAGTTTAAGTATGAAGAAGGCAGCATTACTATCTGCAATTTTGTTTTGTTGTCTTTTCAGCTGTGCGGCACAGGAACAAATCGAGCCGGAAGAATATGAAGTTTACAAGGCTTGGCTGGAAAATCCTCTTTTGCTGAGTGACAATAAACAAATAATTATCATGAAATCTACTGCCGACTTTCGCTTTGATTTTATGGAAATGCCGCGCCATAGAAGACGAAAATTATTTCGACTTCAGAACTCTACGCTGAAAGATTATAGACTGCGCAATCTTCAGTCATCAGAGCTAACAAATGAGGTGCGCGTGAATGCAAATGTCCAACTGATTAATAGTGATTTGATAAACTTTTTGAGCGAGCCGGCGACGTTGGATTTTTTTGAAAAAACCGGCGCGGAGTTTGGAATCGCATTTTCGAGAGTCGGTTTTAACCGGAAAATGAATCAGGCGTTAATGGACGTCAATTACAGGAGCGTTAGAACGACTAAGTATGCGACCGGATATTTTTTCCTTTTTTCCTGGAAAAAAGGTAAGTGGGTAATAAACCAAATCGGGCAGTCATGGATTTACTGAGATTTAAGCCGCGCCGTAATTCGTCTTTTCGATTTCACGAATGATGTCCGTCATTTGTTCGAAAACTTCGGTTAAATTCAGCTCGCTCGTATCAATCACAATCGCGTCGGCGGCAATCGAAAGCGGCGAATCGGCGCGCGAGACGTCGCGCCGGTCGCGCAGAGTGATTTCTTCGAAGGTTTTTTCGTAGGTCGTGTCGAGACCGCGCGCTAAATCTTCTTCGTAGCGGCGTCTGGCTCTGGCTTCGGGTTTTGCGGTCAGAAAAAATTTCACGTCGGCGTTCGGAAAAACGACCGTGCCGATGTCGCGCCCATCCAGAACGCAGCCGTGCGGCGCGGTTTCGCCCAAAAGTCTCTGATGTTCGACCAGAATCCGGCGAACTTCGGAAATCGTCGAGACTATGGAAGCGGCTTGCCCGACCTCGTTCGTGCGGATTTCTTTTGAAATGTCGCGCCCGTCGAGTTTTACCTGTAGATTTTCCGGCTCGCCGATAAGCTCGATGCGCGCGTTTTCGGCAATCGCGGCGACGCGCGCCGTATCTTCAAATGCCGTCCGGCTTTCCAAAACAGCCAAGCCGACGGCGCGATACATCGCGCCCGTGTCCAGGTAAAGCAGATTCAGTTTTTTGGCTAACATCTTGCCGAGCGTGGATTTGCCCGCTCCCGAAGGTCCGTCAATGGCGATTATCATCGAATTTTAGTTTATTTGATTTCCGCAGTTCTGTCTAAATCAATCAAAAGCTCAAGCTGTTTGCCGTCCGCCCAAGTCTCGCGTTTAAAATTCCGGTGAAATTCATCGATGGCGTGAACCGATTTTCGTGCCGCTTCCCGCGCCTTTTCAAAGCTTTCGGCTTTCATCAGGTAAATCAAAAAATCGCCTTCCGCGTTTTGGTCGAGAAAAACCGTTTCCAGAATCACCGCTTCGTCGCGCAGCGTTGCCAGCGCTTCGTCTTTTCGCTCGTTGATAAAGCGCGCCCACGCGCGCACTTTTTCGATTGAGTCAGGCTGCAGCTTGATTTTGACGCATCTGGTCTGGTAATTCATCGGGCAAATTCTCGGATAAAACGACCGCTTTAATCGACGGCGACAAACATTAAGAATTTAATTTTAGAGAGAAAGAATCAAGCTGTCGATACCGAAAATTTATGTTTACGGCATAAAAACCTGTCTTTGGATGATAGTTTTCAAACTCCTTTGGCGCGTTTATTTATAAAGAGCCAAAGCCCGCGCTAAAAATCATCTTGAAATCAGAGGCACAAGCGGCGACCGACTGCGAGGTAAAACACATATATCAATGCCTTAAAAAAAGTATTGCAAAAAACCGTAAAAAGTTGTAATGTTTCACACCTAAAAATCATATTCGGCAGAAAGCAATTTTCGTCGCGCTTCCGAAGGGTTAAAAATAAATTTAACCGCGGAAGTGTATCTATGTGTGGCGCTTTTATTTGTTACATTAAAAAGATATTTGCCGCCTGCGGCAGAGGCGGCTCAATAAATTTATAAATAATTTCGAACTGCGTTCGATTATTTCCTGAGGAGATAAAAATTATGGCTTCGGCAAGATCCAGACGCACTCAGACGCTGACTATCATCGCGCAGGACCCGAGCGTGAAGGTCAAACGGAAAAATCCGGAAACGGGCGAAGAGGAAGAGGTAATTCTGACGGCGCGCGTCGATTTGCCGGCAGAGGAGCTGGCTCCCGGTCCGCGCGGCTACCGCGTTCAGGTTATCGATTACGATTCGACGGCGGGCGTTCTTTATCCGCCGCTCGAATACAGGGTGCTGGAGAGCGGACTTTACAACGACCCTTTTATTGACGAACCGGACGCGACGCTTTTAAACGACCCGCTTTTCCACGCGCAGAATGTTTATGCCATCGTGATGCGCACGCTCGCCCGATTCGAGTATGCGCTGGGAAGACGCGTGAGCTGGAGCTTTGACGGTCATCAACTGCAAATCGCGCCGCACGCCTTTACCAATGCCAATGCTTTTTATTCAAAAAGAGACCGCGCGCTGCTGTTTGGCTATTTCCCGAAATCTGACGGCGGCGAGGGCGGCGACGCGCTGAAGACGGTTTTTACGTGTCTTTCGCACGATATAGTCGTTCACGAAACGACGCACGCGCTGGTCGATGGTTTGCGCGAGCGTTACACCGACCCTTCGTCGCCGGAGCAAGCCGGTTTTCACGAAGGCTTTGCCGACATCGTCGCGCTGCTTTCCATTTTTTCGCTGCCGAAGGTCGTCGCTTCGATTATCGATAAAAAATTTCAGAACAACCAGCCGTCCGATAGGCACGACCCGGAGAGTATTAATATTAAAAGTCTGACGAAGGATGCCTTGCGCGACTCGCTGCTGCTCGGTTTGGCGGAAGAATTCGGCGAGGAAATATTCAGCACGCGCGGCAAAGCTTTGCGGCGTTCGGTTGAATTAAAGCCGGACCCCAATCTTATCAAAAGCACCGCATTCGAGGAGCCGCACAAGCGGGGCGAACTTTTGTCAGCCGCCGTGATGAACGCTTTTATCGAAGTCTGGGTCAAGCGCCTGGAAGGACTAGGAAACAGACCGCCGCAAAATCGAGCCGCGCCATCGCGAGTTACGGGCGCGTCGCCGCCGGCTGATTCGACCGGCGAGGCGACACAGGAACTGGCGACTTTCACCTCTGTCTCGACGCCGCGCGAGCCTTTGAAAAAGGGCGACGAAGATTTGGATTACACCTACAGCCTGCTTGACCGCCGCCGCGTCGTCGAAGAAGGCGCGAGCATCGCCGATTATCTTTTGACGATGGTCATCCGGGCGCTCGATTACAGCCCGCCGTCCGATGTCGAGTTTTGCGATTTTCTCAGCGCGGTGCTGACCGGCGACCGTGAAGTCAGACCCGACGATTCGAAATATCAATTTCGCCGAAATCTGCTGGAAAGCTTCAGACAATACGGAATCGAGCCGACTTCGAAAGGCGACGGCTCCGAGACGGGCGTCTGGGAACCGCCGGATTGCGAGCTGAGCTACAATCGCATCCATCTCGAATCGCTGGTGCGCGATAAAGACGAGATGTTTCGTTTTATCTGGGAGAATCGAAAGGCGCTCGGTTTGGAAGAACAGGCTTACACGCGCGTTCTTTCGGTGCGTCCGTGCGTGCGCGTAAATCCCGAAGACGGCTTTACGCTGAAAGAAACCGTGGCTGAATATCACCAGATTATCACGCTTCAAGCCTCGGAAATGAAGCATCTCGGCATCAAAAAACCGGCGCCGATGTCCGAAGACCAGGAAGTCACGCTTTACGGCGGCGGCGCGCTGATTTTTGACGAGTTCGGACGAGTCAAATTCCACATCCGCAACCGCCTGCTGAATCCCAAAAGGCAGACGCGCCGCCTCGAATATCTGTGGAGATACGGGGAATTTCGCCTGGACGGGCAGGACAAGAGCGCGACCCGGCGCTTCGCGCAGATGCACCGCGCAAGATTCAATCACCTAGAAGAAGAAGGAGTGGCAGATGACGACTATCTCGAAAAACACCAGTAGCGCGAAACAAAAAAGCAATTCAGGCTCGATTAATAAAAATTCAAAACCCGACCGCGCGACCTTGCGCAGTTACCAGATGGGCTTTGGCGATTGTTTCCTTTTAACTTTTCATTACGGGGCTGAGGCGCGGCACATACTGATAGATTTCGGCAGCACGGGCAAGCCCGACGACGCGCCGTCTGATTTGATGCTGCAGGTGGCAAACGACATCAGGCAGAGGTGTAACGAGAAGCTGCATATCGTCGTCGCCACGCATCGCCACAAAGACCACATCAGCGGTTTTGCCACCAATGAAGAACGCAATGCGTCGGGCGACATCATTCGCCAGTGCAGTCCCGATTTGGTTATCCAGCCGTGGACGGAAGACCCGAACGCGCCGGTTGACGCAACCAACTCCGTAACTATTACCAGGGACGACACGGACAAAACAAAGGACAAAACAATCCCCTTTTCCGACACGCTGGGCGATATGCAGACAGTCGCCGAAATGATTAAAGCGGTCGCTGAAAGAATCAAAAAAGAAGGGCGCACGCAGAGCGGAAGCAGGGAAATGGCGGCACTCGCCGACCAGCTCGGTTTTCTCGGCGACGACAATATCAGCAACCGTTCGGCGATTGAAAATTTGATAGAAATGTCGGCGGGCGGGCGCGGGCTCTACGTCAGCGCCGATTTGGACAAGCCGCGCAAGGAGCTCAGTGACTTATTGCCCGGCGTTAAGGTGTGGGTGCTTGGACCGCCGAATCTCGAGCAATCGAAAAAAATTACCAAAATGCGCAGCTCGGATGCGGCTGAATTCTGGCAGTTGAGCGCCGATGCGGGAAAAGCGGTCAGCAAAAATCAGTCGAAACCTCTGTTCGCGCATGTCGCCACGCGTTCGATGGCGCACCTGATGCCGCCGCACACGCGCTGGTTTATCCGTCGGATGGATTCTATGCAAGGCGCACAAATGCTTGAAATCGTTCGTATTCTCGACAGCGTGATGAATAATACGAGCGTCATTCTGCTGTTTGAAGTCGGCGGTAAAAAATTACTCTTTCCCGGCGACGCGCAGATAGAAAACTGGTCTTACGCGCTCGACAAAGCCAGAAACGACCCCGAATTCAAAAAGCTTCTGGAAGATGTCGACGTGTTTAAGGTCGGGCATCACGGCAGCCGCAACGCCAACCCGAAATCGCTCTGGGAGATGTTTAAAAAAAGGAATTCCGCGCCTGCCGAAAAACGTCTCCAGACTTTTGTTTCGACGATGGAGGGCAAGCACGGCGATTCTGAAAAGAAAACCGAGGTGCCGCGCGTCTCGCTCGTCGAAGCTTTGCAGGCACAGAGCGATTACTTTTCCACGCAGCAACTGGAAAGAGGCGAATTGGGCAGAGACTTTCCGATTGATTTACATTAATGCTCGCCGCCGCTTACCGAACGTCAGCTAATTGATTTACGCGAAAGCATTTAAGACCCTTCAATAAATCAGGGTTCTGACGATGGTTAAAAGATACGTATTTTCGCTCTCAGTCTTGCTGCTGCTTTGCTTCGACACTTCGGCGGCGGAAAAGCGCAGGCTTCTGTATTCCAGCGAATCGGTATCGCCGAAATTGCGCGAAATCGTCAAGCTTATTCGTAATCCAAAGAGCGATAAAATCAATTACGACCGGCTAAGCCACACGACCGGTTTTTTTGTTCGGCTGGCGCGTCGCGTGAAAATTCTCACGCCGAAAAACAAGCTTCTGGATACCTGCAATCAGAATAAAACGGACGCTTTTCTGGGCGGTCAGCCTTTTGTCTTTTTGACTCGTCCCGAGAGCTTTTACGGGCGGTCGTTACTGGAGATTTATGCCGATATCGGTTACGAGGCGGAAGACATCATCAAATGGCAGCTCAATGAGGAGATGGTCGCCATCGTCTTTCGCTATCCCGATAATGTTTCTCCGGCGCAGGGCTTGACAGACGGAAATCTTCCGCGCGAATGGGACAATAAAATCTATATTCCATCCTGGGAAAATATGTTTTCGCTTTTTCATCGCCTGTCTGAAAATGCGGGTATCTACTCCGATAAAAATGAAACGTCCGTCGAGAGAATTTTTTTCAGCTCTGAAACGGAGAAAGCGTTCGTCCTCAACTACCCGGCAGAAGCCAAACGGCGGATAAAAAATCTCTTTTACTACGAAATTAAAGCGCGCGGCGGAGATGATTGGAGATATCGTAAATTACTGGAAGAAAAGCTCAGCGCCTTCGAACACTTTCGCGGCGACGGTCGCACGCAAAACGAAATCCTCGACCGCGAAGGAAAGGAACCGAGATTTCCGGAATTTGTCGGACCTAACAAAAAAGTCAGAGACCTGCCCGAAGTGGCGATTATTCATTTGGGCAAGCTCATCATCAAAGACACCTATGTCAAGGACAGATAATTGAAGGTATTCATTCTACGCCGATGATTGTTTACGCCGGATTATCCGGCGCGTTTTATTTGCCTTTGACCTTTGTTTCCTTTCCCGCCGTTTGCCCGGGCGAGATTTTGTTTTTCAGATTTTTCGGCAGCTTTTCCCAAACCATCTCATACGATTGTTTGATTAAATCTTTCAGCTCGCTCGATTTCAGCGCATCCGGTTTCTGCACCGTCACCCAGTGATAGCGGGCGACGTAATGAGCGGGAATGATGCCGTCTTTCTCGGTCAGCTCGGCAAATTTTTCGGGCGTGCATTTAAACGATAAAGAAATGTTCTCCGCCGTTTCGAGTCCGGTCACGGCAAACATTTTTTTGCCGACCGAGAACGCCAAATCGTTTCCCCATTTAACGTCTTCGGTCGCGTGCGGCAGCGAAAGACAAAAGCGGCGGATTTCTTCGATGTCCATTTTATTCTCCTAAAATTTCTGCTAATGCCTTTGTCGTTTTCTCGATGTCTTCGCGCGAGATGTCGTAATGCGTCACCATCCGAATCGAGCTGCCGAAACCGATGGCTAAAATGCCTTCTTCTTTAAGCTCCGCGCAGATTTCAGACGGAGCTTTGCCCGTCGCGGCAACGTCGAAAATCACGATATTCGTGACGACCTTTTCGGCGTCAATCGAGACGCCTTTCAGATTCGCCAAGCCTTCCGCCAACGCCCGCGCGTTTTCGTGGTCGATGTGCAGCCGCTTCGGCGTTTCTTCCAGCGCGACGAGTCCTGCCGCCGCCAGCACGCCGACCTGACGCATTCCGCCGCCGAGCCGTTTGCGCCAGACGCGCGCCTCGTCGATAAAATCTTTTTTGCCCAGAAGCATCGAGCCGATTGGCGCGCCCAGAGCTTTCGAAAGACAAAACTGCACCGAATCGCAATTTTTCGATAAATCGGCGACCGATTCGTTTAAAGCCGTCGCCGCATTGAAAATTCTCGCGCCGTCCAGATGAACGGGCAAATTCAGCTCATGCGCTTTTTCGCAGATTGCCGACGTTTCGGCGGCGGTCATCACGCTTCCGCCGCCGAAATTATGCGTGTTTTCCAGACAAATCAAGCCGGTCGGCGAGACGTAATACGTCTGGTTAACGTGCAGCGCCGGAGCGATTTCGTCCCACGTCAGCATTCCGGTCGGAGACGCGCTGCGCACGGGGCGCACTATCACGCCCGAAATGAACGAAGGCGCGCCCAATTCGTAATTAAAAATATGCCCGCGCTCTTCGATGATGATTTCGTCGCCGCCCCGCGTGTGCAGCTTCACGGCGATTTGATTGCCCATCGAGCCGGTCGGCACAAAAAGCGCGGCTTCCTTGCCGAACATTTCGGCGGCGCGTTCCTGTAATAAATTCACGGTCGGGTCTTCGCCGTAAACGTCGTCGCCGACTTCCGCTTCCATCATCGCGCGCCGCATCGCGGGCGTCGGACGGGTTACTGTATCGCTTCGTAAATCAATCATTTCAGTTAATCGAAAAATGCTTTGATGACAATGTTATATGATAAAAATAACGACTGCGCCGCGCTAAATCCCAATTCGCATAACGCGCCGCTTCGCTGTAGCGGTAATTATACAATTTTAAATTTCCTTCCCGCTCGAAGCGCGGTTTCAATTCTTCCAAAACCTCGACTTTTTTGCGCCAGTGTTCGGCTTCATTTTCGGTTAAATCGAGCGCCCGAAATTTTAAATCGTATTTTTTCAAAATTTTTGCCAAATCCGTGTTTTCGGGCAGTAAATTTTCCCGCGCGGCGAGATGGTTAATCCACTGCGTAAAAAATATTCCGACGCGCCCGCCGGTTTTCACAATCGAAACGATTTGTTTCAGAGTTTCTTCCGGATTGTCCACATAATAAAGCGTGTCTATCGCGACGGCGCAATCGAAAACGTGCGGCTCGAATTGCAGACGATTCATATTTCCGACGCTGAACGTCAATCGCCCGTTCTTTGTCCTGCTTTGCGCCTGCCGGACTGCTTCGGCGGAAATATCGACGCCGTGAAAAAACGCGCCCGTTTCCGCTTGCAGATATTCCGTGATAAAGCCATTGCCGCAGCCTAAATCCAGAACGCGCTCGCCCGTTTTTAACTGCAAAGCTTCGAGCAGTTTATTTAATTGAAAAACGTCAGCCAAGCCGTGCTGGCACAAATTTCTGCCGTAAACCTTTTCGCAAAAAAGCGCGTGCGCCTCGCTTTTTATCGCCGCGTCGAAAAAATTGTCGTATTCATACAGCCACAAAGGATTTTCCGTTTCGACGATTTGGCGGGCGAGATTTCCTTTTTCCGTCAGCGCGAAAACGCCTTCGCTTGCGGATAAATAATCTTCAGCAATCAGATTTTCAAACGCCTCTGACCAATCGACGAGATATTTACCGAACCAGATTTCGCCGAATTTTCGGAGATTTTCGGCGTTTGAAACAGCGTCGGCGCTGAAGCCTGCCATCAAGCCGTAGCGGCTTTTCAACCAGCCGGCGGCAATCAGCAATTGCTTTTCCGCTTCGGAAAAATTCTTCATAAATCAAGCGCGGCTCGCGCGAAATTTACCGAACGGGCGCGAGCCATCTTGCCAGATTCGCCGCGTAGGTTTTTATATCGTTTAAGGCTTCGGGATTTTTCCGGTAGCCGTCGCCGGGCGCTTCTTCGACAAAACCGGGACAGCCTTTTTCGGTGTCCCAGTTGTAATCGACCAGATGATGAAAGCTCGATTCGGCGATGCCGCGCCCCAGATGATTGCCGTGCGTGTCGTCGCTTCTTTCAAAAGCCACGATTAAATTAAAATCTTTTCCCGAAATCTTGCTTTTTCCACGCGCCACGACGCGCGCCGATTTTTCGCCTGCGGGCACGCCGACGCCGCCTTCGTGCGGGTGCGCGGGAAAATATTCTATCGGGCTGCCGTCCGGTTTTTGCAAAAGCTCGTGAATCGAATCGACGGCTTCGATGCGTTGATAATCGCCGTTGCTGCCGGAATGATAATTCGGATAATCGATGTTTTTCGTGTCGCGGTCGTCGCGTGAATTTCTTGATTCGTCAGGGTCTTTTTGTTTCGAGTGGAAATAATGCGCCGCGCCGATGCCGCCGACGGTGCAGAGCGAAGAACCCAAATCCTGATGGTCGCGCGTCGAAAAAATCCCGCCGCCGCGCTGGCGGAAACGCGAGATTCCCTCGCAATCGGCTCTCGATAAACCGTCGCCCGTATCGACGGCAAACAACCACAATTCGTCAAAATCCGTCTTGTCCAAAACGCTTAAAATTTTATCGTTTCCGGCTTCGTCCGTTTCGCGGTTGCGCGCCGCGACTTCGTAAAGCGCGTCGCCGTTTTCGTCTTCGAGCGAGGCTAAATGCTCGCGCAGAAGCGAAAACCTGTCGATGTGCCAATCGTTTTCAGTGAATGGAATGGTCGTTTGCAGCAGAATTTTTACAGGCTTTTTCATATTTTTATGAAACCGTCGGCAGCGTTTCGTAAAACATATCGTCGACGTAGCAATAGCCCCAATCTTCGCCCGGCTCGAAGGATTTGATAATCGGATGCTCGGTCGCGTGAAAATGTTTGGTCGCGTGGCGATTCAGCGAATTGTCGCAGCAGCCGACGTGCCCGCACGTTTCGCAAAGGCGCAGGTGAACCCACCAGCTGCCCGTTTTCAAACAATCTTCGCAGCCGTCGGCACTCGGCGTCACGGCTTTTATCTCGCTTAAATGCTCGCATTTGTCCATAGTTTTTAAAGTGATAAGTGTAGGTGATAGGTGATAAGGAAGAACTGAGAACTGAACAATGACAAATGTTTTCCCCATCACCTATCGCCTATCACTTATCACTTTTATTTTACCGTTTCGCTCCGTTCATTTCCAACCGGTTTCGGAAGCGGCACGAATCTTTCGTCGGCGTAGCACCAAGCCCAATTTTCGCCCGTTTCCAGCGAAGCCATCACGGGATGCCGGCTGGCGTGAAAATGCCTTGTCGCGTGCTTGTGAACGGAAGAATCACAGCAGCCGACGTGTCCGCAGCTCAGACAAAGCCGCAGGTGAACCCATTTGTAATTATTTTTGACGCATTCTTCGCAGCCGTCGGCGCTGCGCGGCTCGTAAGTTTGTATCTCCTCGGCGTGCGGGCAAGGCTCTAAATGCGGCGCGCCTGCGGTTTCCGTCTCGTCTTCCAAATAAAAACTTTCCACCCAGATACTGCTGACCATCATGAGTAATAATAAAATCATCACGACGAGCGGCGGCGCGAACTGACCGAAATATAAAATCAAAAGCGAAGCGGCAATCGCGATGAGGCGCGGATAAATCAGGTTGCAAACGCCCGTCACGAGGCGAATTATCGTGATGACGGCGAGATAGACGGCGATGCCGCCGCACAGCAGCGCGAGCGTCGGCAGGTGCAGGCGCGCTTCGCCCGTTTCCTTTATCGCGTGTTCGACGCCGATGCCGATCGCGACGATGCTGCCGACGATAAAAAGATGACCGTAAAGATAAAAGACGCGCCGCCAGAGCGTTTTGGAAGTGACGGCGCTGTCTTCGACAAAATCGAAATTTATCCACCAGATGCAAGCCGCCATCGCAAAACCGAGACTCGCCGTCGTAATCGTCGCTGGATTCCATTCGACTCGTGCCGCGCCGTTTGCCGTCGCGATAACCGCTTCGCCCAGAACGATAATCGTAAAAAGCCCGAAGCGTTCGGGAACGTGCGAGCGGTCAATCGGAATGATTCTCGCCGTTTTCGGATTAAGAAAAGGCGTGACAAGCTCCAG
>DASVWG010000082.1:0-6094 GCA_036389695.1 Pyrinomonadaceae bacterium | reverse complement strand
GTTACCAAACAGCTTGAAGCCAGACCTGAAATCGTCGAGCAGGCAGCCGCCAAACTGCAAAATGATACAGATTCGTTCAAAGCATTGCTTGAGATTTTGCGCGAAACTGAGAAAGGCGGCAGAACAGTTAATATCGGAACATTGAAAGGAAATTATATAGAAGAAAATAAGGGTGACATTAACCAGACTATCTCATAATTTATGTCCACCGACATTGACACAATTAAAGGCAATTACGTTGAGCAAAATCTCGGCACGATTGTCCAGCTTCTCAACGAACCGAAAAATCCGATTGCGACTCAGATTGTTTATAATCTCGCCGGTTTCGGCAAAGTTTATGGTCGCGACGCGGAAGCAAAAATACTCGGCGACGCTTTGTGCGGAAAAGGCGAGTTTGCCGACCGGCGATTTTGCCTTATCGTCGCGCCGAGCGGTTTCGGCAAATCTTTTTTGCTGAGCAAGACTTTGCAGGACATAAGCGACGGCACAATTATCTATCCCGGCTACCGGCAAATCGTGCAGCGCATTATTCGCCTTGATTGCCGTCACACACAATCTGTTGCCGACATTGTCAGCCAATTTACGAACATCATCGGGTTGTCGTTCAGCTATCCGCAGGACTTCGGTCATCCGTTTGATTATCTGAACGGAGTTTTGTTTCACTATGTGCGCGGCATCGGCAATGTCTGGCTTATCTTAGACAATTTTGAAGCGTGGCTCGACGGCGAAAACGATTACCAGCCAATCAACGGCGAAGTCGAGGCTTTTCTCAAGGCGCTTTTTGAAGGCAATCACTCGATGCGCGGCGTTTTTCTGTCGCAGTCTCTGCCGGTTAATTTCATCCGCCAGCAGTTGAAAATACTCGAAACCGTCGGCGACAATCTTTACAAAGGCTTGCCCGAAACCGATGCTTTGCGGATGCTGAAAACCGAAGGCGAAAGCGTCGGCTTAAACGAAGTCGGCGACGATTTGTTAATCGAATTTCTGCAAAAAGTCGCGTATATTCCGCAGGCGATAAACTCTCTGCTCGGTTATATGCAGGACGGCATCACGCTCCAGGAAGTTTTGCACACGCCTGATTTTCAACAGGGCTTTGAGGAATACGAAAGCGACACGCAAAAAGTCGAAGCGGGCGAACGCCGCACCAACGCGCTCATCGCCCGCCAAATCAAAGCCCAATCCGCCGACATCCAACTTCTTCTGCAAGCCCTCGCCTATTTCGCCCGACCGCTTCCAATCGAAGCCCTCGAAATTCTTTTCGACAACAAACTGAGAGCGAGAAATGCCATCAATCGTTTGAAAACACATCGTCTGGCTTCCGAGACGAAAGACATAACCGGAACAAATTATTACGACCTTCACGCTTACTTCCGTAAACAGATAAAAAAGGTTTTGCCCGATTTCAGCCGCATCGTCAATGTCGAATATGCCAATACGCTTTTATATAACAAAGGCACTGAATTCATCAATAAAGGTTTTTTACAAAAAGCCGTTGATTTATCCGAATGTGCTGAAAAGATTTATCGGGAGTTGTTTAATAATGGTCGGACAGATTTAGAATATGACATTGCCGGGGCTAATAACAATAAAGGCATTGCACTTGATTCTCAAGGTAAATTGGATGAAGCAATAACAAGTTATGATGAAACAATAGAGATTTGCGAACGTCTGATTAATAAACCCGGACAAGAGAGATTCGCTAATGGTTTAGCAATGGTTTATACGAACAAAGGGATTGTCCTGAAGCGGCAAGGCAAACTAGATGAGGCGATAACAAATTATAAAGAAGCGATAAAGATTCGTGAACATCTAGTTAATGAACTCGGACAAGACGAAATCGCTGGCGATTTGGCGTCTAGTTACCTAAATAAAGGGGTTGCACTGCGTATGCAAGGTAAATTGGATGAAGCAATAACAAGTTATGACGATGCGATAAATATTTACCAACGTATGGTCAATGAACTCAAGCTAGACCGATTTATCAGTGATTTAGCAATGTGTTATTGGGGTAGAGGAAATGTGCTTAACGATCAAGATAAATTAGATGAGGCGATAATAGGTTATGACGATGCAATAAATATTTACGAAAGTTTGGTTAATGAACTCGAGCTAGACCAATTCTCGAACGATTTAGCCACCGTTTATATGAATAAAGGCAACGTACTTTACTTTCAGGGCAAATTAGATGCAGCAATCAAAAGCTATGATAAGAGCGAAAAGACCCGTGAGGGCTGGCTTCAGCGCGGGCGCTATCAAATCCTGCCCAGTTTTATCTGGAATATCCAAAACCGCATTGAGGCTTTGCTCAAGCTTGAAGATTGGCAGCGGACGGCGGGCGATGTCGTCGCGGCGTTCGATTTTGCCGGTCACTGGCGCGGCGTCGAGCTCTCCGAACATTTTAGAAAACAAATCAAGGAACATCGAGACATAATTATTCGTCAGTTGCAGGGAGTTTCCGCTGAAAAGCGGAAGGAGATTTATAAACACGCGGGCGAATTTGGCGGAAAAATTAAACAATTAGTCGAAGATTTTGAGGAAGATGAAAAAAATCCTGACATTCGCCTTTGACCTATTTTATTTTAATCGCGCAGACGCATTTATATTAACAACGAAAACTCATAGCGGTTTTCCCTTTATATTCACGGCTTTTTATTAAGTGATGGCACACATTTAAAGGAGAAAAACAATGGTGGCATACGCGATGATGATTGAAGTTAAACGTTTTAAGGTCGGGCGAATATTCTGGGACGGCGGCGAGAGTTTAAGATGTAAGCTTTGAATGTAAATTTAAGAAATCGAGGGCAGCTGACGGGCTGCCCTTTTTGTTTATGGCTGAAATGCGGTCTGAATTGGGCGGTCGGTCGGGTAGCCGAAATGGGCGGTTTGTAAATCGCCGGTTTCGCGGCGGATATACCAGATGCCGTCGCGGTAGACGGCGAGGTTGGTTTTGCCGTCGGCGTTGTAATCGGCGGGGACGGGCTTGTCGGTGGCGATGCCGAATTGGTAGGCTTTGAAGCCTTCGTTGGTGTTTTGCAGATACCATGTGCCGTTTGACGGGCGGAAGACGGCGAGGTCGGTTTTGGCGTCGCCGTCGTAGTCGGAAGCGACTGGACGGTCATCACCGAGTCCGAATTGGGCGGCGAAAAAGCCCTGCTGGCTGCGTTGGGCATACCATGTGCCGTCGCGATAGACGGCTAAATCGGATTTTCCGTCGCCGTCGAAATCTCCGATGATTGGTTTATCGGAAGCAATGCCGAATTGTTCGGCGCGGAACGAGTCGCTGGCGCTGTTTAAGATATACCAGACGCCCTGACGGTAGACGGCTAAATCGGCGCGGGCGTCGCCGTCGTAATCGGCGGGCACGGGCGCGTCGCCGTTTTGTCCGAAATGGACGGCGGCGATAGAATTGTTCGCGCTTTGCAGGATATACCAGTTGCCGTCCGACGGGCGAAAGACCGCGACATCCGTTTTGCGGTCGCCGTCGTAATCGGCGGGGACAATTTTATCGTCGGTCAAGCCAAATTCGGTTTCGACAATGAGCGCGCCCGCCGGATTGCTGATGGCAAACCAGTTTAAGTTGGCGTCGACGTTGCGCGTGACGGCGAAATCCGACCAGCCGTCGCCGTTAAAATCGAAATTCGCGGCGCGCGGCGCGAGCGGCGCGCCGCCGAGATAGCGAACAACTCTGAATCCGATCATCCCCAGAATTTTGCCGTCCGGCTGGAGAATTCCGTCCGAGAACGCGTAACCGTTCGGCTTGGTGACGATTCCGCCTGTTCCGAAAGTCGTGTCGAGCGAGCCGTTCGGGTTATAACGGGCAAGCGTCGCGTGTTGAACGATGAAAAGCGGGTAATCGCGACTGTAACCGACGACGATGATTTTGCCGTCCGACTGTAAAAGCAAGTCTTCGACCACATCGGCTTTGGCTGTCGCGGCGGTTATCACCAGACCGTTCGTGCCGAAGGTCGCGTCGGGCGTGCCGTCCGCGTTATAGCGGAAGACGGCGAAATCCATGTTTAAATCTGCGTTGATGGTCGCCGCGCCGATGATTTTTCCGTCGGGCTGCACGGAAAGCTTGACGCCCGTATTATTGGGAACGGTCGGCGCGGGCGTGAGGACAAATCCATTTGTGCCGAAGCCTGTGTCCAGACTTCCGTCGGCAAGATAACGTCGCAAGCCGCGTCCGCCTGCGACAAAGACTTTTCCGTCCGGCTGCGCGGCTGCCGATTGCCCGACGGCGGCGGCTTCGCTTACAACGGTGACGAACGACGAGTCGGCGCTGCCGTTTTCCGTAAATTTCATCACGACCTGTTTGTTAGGGACGATAACCTCGTAACCGCCGCCGGTTTCGCCGACGACGAAAAACTTTCCGTCCGGCTCGACGGCGATGTCTCTGGCTAACGAAAAAAGACCGCCGCCCGGATGAGCCGTAAAGAGCGCTTCCTGCTCACCTTGCGGAGAAAAAACGGCGATAATCATGTCCGACGCGTTAATCGGAGTGTTGGGAATCAGGAAAGAATAGTAACCGACCGCGATAATTTTACCGTTGGGCAGCGAAGCGATGTCCGTCAGAAATACTTCATAGCCAATTAGCGAGCCGTAAGCGACGCCGTTTAGTCCGAAACCGGTGTCAAGCGTGCCGTTCGGCAAATAACGAACGACGGCAAATCTTCTGTTCGCCTGTATAGTGCCGACTTGAGCCGTGCCGCCGACTAAAATTTTACCGTCGGATTGCAGAGCGATTCCGTTTGCATAAAGCAGATTCATGCCGATATACGGAGTTATGCCGCCATTGCCGAAAGTCGTATCGAGGTCGCCCGGCGCGGCTTGCGCGCTCGCCGTCAGCCACAGGCAAATGACGAGAGCCAGAGCGAGAAATCGCAAACTGAATTTTCGGCTGAAAGCCTTACGGAAACGAGTTTTTAAATCGTCGAATGGATTCACGGCGGCGCTCCTTAAACTGGATTTGATACTTTCTGAAGGGCTTTCGAGCGCAAGTCTATCACAGATGTCTCGAAAGGGAAATAAATTTTAATTGCGTCCGCGCCTCGAAACGATTGCGGGCAACTTACGGGTTGGCGTTTTTATCTATTAAAAGTTAAATTCGTTTTGCCCGGTAGATTTTTCCGTAAAAAGAGATTTGTCATGAAAAAAAGAATTCTCGCTCTGGCGTTTTCGCTTATCGCGCTTGTTTCCGTCGCAGAGGCGCAGCAGGCGGAAGTGACCATCACTTTAAACGAACAGTTTTTTGACGCGCTGCTCGACGCGATGTTCAAAAATACGACTCCGCCGGAGTTTCCGATAGCGCAAAACGCTCGTTCTTCGTCCTTTGTTCTTCGTCCTTTGCTAATTTCGAGTTTCAACGAACCGCAAACAACGAGCGAAGGACGAAGGACAAAGAACGAAGGACGAATATGTAATGAAGTTATTCGACTGAAGCGCGAAAACGAAGGCGTGAAGACGAGCGTGCGTTTTCGCGAAGGGAAAATCAGCGCGCCGATTGCGTTTTCCGGCAGTTATAATCCGCCTTTAATCGGCTGCGTCGATTTTTCGGGCGTGGCGGAGACAAACATCGATTTGGAATTCGACCGGCAGAAACAGGCGCTCATCGGACGCGCGACGGTTCAAGGCGTGAATCTGACCGGCGCGGGCGGGCTTGGCAGCGGCATTCTGGCGCGGGTGGTGCAAAGCTCGATTGATAAAAAAATAAATCCGATTCAGATTTTGCCTCTGGAAAAAGTTTCGTTCGTCGTGCCGATTCAAAACGCCGGAAATCTGCGGATGAAAGCCGTCGGCGTGCGCCACGAAATTGCTAATGGCGCGCTGAACGTGCGCATCGCTTACGAATTTCAGAAAGCGGACTAAAAGCCGAAAATTAGCCACGAAAGACACGAAAAGAACACGAAAAGAAAAATACAGGGATAACAGGATTTACAGGGATAAGAAAGATTATTTTTATTTTAAATATCCCTGTTCATCTCTGTTATCACTGTGAATTCTTTTTCGTGTTTTTTTCGTGTGCTTTCGTGGCTCATCTCTCTTAATATCCGGCGTCCGCAAATCGTCGGGTTTTCTACCCGATAAGGTCTGCGCG
>DASVWG010000081.1:0-21413 GCA_036389695.1 Pyrinomonadaceae bacterium | reverse complement strand
GACACGCGCGCCATCGATAATTTCATCGTCCGCCTGCGCCGCTATCTGGAAGACGAGCCGGAAAAACCGAAAATTCTGCAAACCGTGCGCGGCGTCGGCTATCGTTTCGTCGCGCCCAAATAAAAAAGCGGCTCGAATTTTTTCAAGCCGCTTTTTTTTAACTCGATTGATTTAGTTTTTATCTGAATCTCCAATCCCGGTCACGGTCGTCGTAATCGAAATCGCCGTTGCCGATTTGTTTTTTCAGACGTTTTCTTTCCTCTCTGACCTGTCTTTCGTTAAGTCCCGCATTATGCAGGGTTTGACCGATGCTGTCGCCGCTTTGCAAGCCGTCGAGAATCCTCTGCGCCGAAACGCCGTCGTGATGGCGGGCAATCATATTCGCCGCGACGAATTGACCGAAAGTCAGATTCGGATTCGCGAGGCGCTCGGCTTCAAACCATTTTTGCAGGCTGGCAGAACTCATTCCGGTCTGCCGCGCCAAGCCGTTGTAACGATTGTTTTGCCTGCCGGAATTTTTATCAATGCGCGAGTCGTTGCGGCGCTTATCGCTTCTGTCGTCGATGCTGCGGTCGCGATTGCCGGAATTTCCGCGATTAACGGGAGAGCCGCCCATATTTCCCCTGCCGCCACCGCCGCCGTTGCCGCGACCGCGTCCCTGCGCGAAGCCGTCGGCGGTCAGAACGAAAACCAGCGCGAATGCGGCGAGAACTGCCCAAAATCCTTTTTTCATATTTGCCTCCTGAGAATGTTTGTCAACGGCTTTGATGGACAGTTTCAAAATGCCGTTGCTAATAAAAACTCTCGCCCGGCGCGCGTCTTTCCAGCACCTTCAAACGCCCGCGCCAGTTTTCGTTTAAATCAAAACGGTAAATCTCGATTTCCGGCGCGATTGCCTGCGCCAGAAACGTCTGGTCTTTGTGAAAAGCGAGCCGCGGCGCGGCGAGATAAATCAGCGCGGGCGCGTTCGCAATTTCCAAATCGCCGAAGATTTTTGCCTTTTGCAGATTTCCGCTTCGCCGCTGCCGCTCGATTTTTCGCCAGTAATCGGCGGCTTGAAAAACGGCGGCGCGGTCGGGCGCGACTTTTAATTCGATAATCACGAGCCGTCCGTCTTTTCTCAAGGCAAGCAAATCTATTTTGTCGCGTTCGGCGCGAAATTGATGATAAAGCGGCGATAAAATCAGATTCGCGTCGAGCAGTTTGATGTTTTTTCTTAAAGCGGCTTCGAGCCAGCTTTCCGGCGCGCGGGCGTAAAACGCGTGATGTTTATTCGGCGCATCGAAACGGCGATAAATTTTGAGTTCTTCGATTAATTTTATAAGCTCGGCAAAAGTCTTTTCGCGCAGAATTTGTTTGTTCGTTTCCACGCCGAACCACGCTTTTTCGACGCCGGAAATTTTTCTGACGCGCGCGAAAGGCAAGCCCGCAAACCTGACGGTTTCGCCGTTTCGGCTGAACACGACATCGATTTCTTCCGGCGCAAACTCGACGATTTTCCGCGCCGTTTCGCTCAATTCAAGATTTTCGACCGTTTGAATTTTCGACGCCTTTCCGCGCCACAAATCATTAATTGATAAAGCCGGAATTTCTTTTAATTCTTCACTTTGCGCGTTTGCGCCGGTGCGGGAAATTTCGAAAAGCTTTATCTTATCTTTCCAGTTTCCGCGCAATAAAGCGTGAAGCTTCGACAAATCCCGCGCCTGTTTTTTTTCCGCTAAAATCCAGACGTTTTCAATCGCGTTTTTCTTTCGATTCCGCAAATTTTCGAGCCATAAAATCGTCGTCGAAAGCAGAATTTCCGGCGTCAGCGAAGCGGAAACGTCGGCAACGGCGGCGGTTTGACGCCCGCCAAAATCTTCAAAAATGATTTGCGCGAAGCGTCCGGTTTCCTGATTTAAACGGGCGCGGACGAGCTTTGTTTTCGGATTCCGTTGAACAATCAGATTGGCGATTTTTCGCGCTTTTTCGATTCGCGCCAGTTCCGCTTCGCGGCTCAAATCGAGCGCCGCAGCGCGCGGAACGAGCGAGATTTTCTCGTTTTCCCGTCCGAAATTGCGCGTCAAATCGAGCCGGATTTTCTCGTTTTCAAATTGATAATCCGCGATTCGCCACGTTTGAAAACCTTTTTCGCTGAGAAAACCGCAGAATAATTTTTCGCGTTCAAGCGTGATTTCGATTTCGCACGTTTGCAGCGAAAAACTTTTTCCCGTCGAGAAAACCAGAAGCCATTCCTGTCGCGTCTGCAAAAGACTTTCAAGCTCATATTTGGCGCGTTCAGGATTCATTGCGGCTCATCGTTTTGATAATTTCTTCCGACCAGACTTTGTAGCCCGCTTCGGACGGGTGAATGCCGTCGGCGAAAAAATCCGGCGGAACCGACGCGGGCTGCTCGTAATAGTAAACGTCGTCAAACCGGCGGACAAACTGCTTGATGTTTTCGTTGTGCAGGCGCGACAGATTCGACAAAATAAATTTTATCGGCTCGGGCAAAACCGGCGAAAGCTTGACCGCCGCGACGTTGGTGATAAAAATTACGGATTCGGGATGTTTTTCGCGCAGAGTGTTGAGAATTTTTATCATATTGCGCCGCCACGTTAAAGGGCTGCTGAGTTTTAAAACGTCGTTGCCGCCCAAGCCGACGATGATGTAATCGAATTTTTCCGCGTCGGGAATTTGCGGGACAAGCTCTTTTAAAGCGCGTTTCGCCGTCACGCCGTTTTTGCCGATGACGTGCCAGCGGACGGATTTGCCGATTTTTTCGCTCAAAACCCGGGCGAATTGTCCGGCGAGCGCCGTTTCGTGTGTTTTCGCGCCGAGTCCGGCGACGGTCGATTCGCCGATGGCTAAAAGCTTGACAAACGTTTCGCCGTCGCCGAATTTTCCGTCTCTGCCGCCCGCCGCGTCCGGCAGCAAGCCGACTTTGCGGCGCACGTAGCGTCCCTGCAGATACAAAAACGGCGCGAGCGGCAGAATCAAAATCGCGCTTAGAATATAAATTGTCTGCATTAACCAGAGGTTCATTGTCAGCTTCACCAAAGCGTATGTTAAAATTTTACTTTTACAGATGTTTTCGTCAAATCCGGCAAAATTGTTTTACCTCGCGCTCTGTTTTTCCATAGGCTTTTCGGCGTGCGGATTCTGGAGCCGACGGGCTGAAAATTCAAACGCCGCCAACCCGACGCCTTTCACCGCGCAGGAAATTCCGAGCGAAATTCCGTTTTCCAGCCGCGAGCCGGAAATTTTTCAATGCGAAATCATCGTTTCCAATTTTATCGACGGCGAAAAACAAGAACGCAAAACTTTCGTCGCGCGCAGCGGCAACCGGCGTTTGACGATTTTCGCCGCCGGAGAAAAAACGGAAGTCGCGTTTTTACAGGCGGGCGAAGACGGCGCTTTTTCGATTTCTCAGGAAAAGAAAGTTTACACGGAGAATGCCGCAGGTCGAGCGTTGCCCGCATCAGGCGGCGAAAATTTCAACGATTTTCTGACCGTCGCGTGGCTGAACTCAAAGGCTTCCGCCGCTTTTGAAAATCTCGGCGCGGAAAACGGTTTTGATAAATTTCGCGTGCGTTTGAACGATTCGGAAGCGAGCGAGATTTTGATTTACGTTGACGAAAATTTAAAAATTCCGGTCAAACAGGAATTTTACAGCCGCGCCGGAAGCGAGAAAACTTTGCTTTACGCGGTCGAATTGAAAAACTTTCAATTGCAGACGGACGACAAATTTTTCGAGCTTCCGCCGAAAGATTTTCGCAAAGTTTCCAGAGAAGAATTTGATAAAGTCGTCCGGCAATAGTCGGAACCGCAGGCGGTAGCGGGCGGTTTAAGTTTAGCGTTTTAGATGTTTGATTTATTTTTATGTTTTGAGTTGATTGCGTTCAACCGCCCGCTACCGCAGGCGGTTCTGACTTGATTATGAGTGAAATCGAAACGTCTTTACTGGAAAAAGCGCAGACGGTTTTTCGCGAAGTTCCGTATATTAAATTGCTCGGGATGGAATTGCTTGATTTGCGCGAGGGCGAAGCCGTTCTGCGGCTGAAAATGCGCGACGAGCTGCGGCAGCCGCACGGAATTTTGCACGGCGGCGCGACCGCGTCTTTGATTGATACGGCGACGGCGTTTGCCGTGATTACCAGATTAGAGCCGGAAGAAAAAGCTTCGACGGTCGATTTGACGGTTCATTTCCTGCGTCCCGTCATCGACGAAACAATCGTCTGCACGGCGCGCGTCGTCAGAGCCGGAAAACGACTTTTGACCGTTTCGGCGGACGTGGTCAATGATAAGGAAAAGCTGATTGCGACGGCGATTTCGACGTATTCGAAAATTTCGTGAACCGTCAATCGTAAATCGAAAATAGACGCTTTAAACCGTTCAAACGTTCGATTCACGATTCACGATTCACGATTCACGATTTATGGAAGAGATTAGAAAATTTTCGCGTTATTTTCTGCCGTATAAAGGGCGCATTATTCTCGGCATCGTTTGTATTTTGTTCGGGATGCTGTTCGGCTTGCTGGTGCCTTATATGGTCGGGCGGGCGGTTGACGATTTGTCGGCGGGCGTGACGTGGCAGAAAGCGCTCTATTATCCGCTCATTATTCTGGGCGCGAATCTGACGGGCGGAATTTTTCTTTTCTGGCAGCGCCGGCTTTTGATAAACGCTTCGCGCGACATCGAATACGATATGCGCCGCGATTATTACGCCGCGCTCGTCAAGCAGCCGCAGGAATTTTTTCAGAACAACCGCGTCGGCGACCTGATGGCGCGGGCGACAAACGATTTGGCGGCGGTGCGGCAAATCGTCGGACCGATGATTTTGTATTCTTTTCAGGCGATTTTCGCGCTGCTCGTCGTGCTGCCGATTATGCTCGGCATCAGCGTTAAGCTGACGCTTTTTCTTTTTCTGACGATGCCGCTCGTCAGTCTGACCGTGAAATTTTTAGGTCAGCGGATTCACACGCGCTTCGAGAAAATCCAGGAATTTTTTTCCGGCATTACGGCGACGGCGCAGGAAAATCTTTCGGGCGTGCGCGTCGTCCGCGCCTACGCGCAGGAAGACGCGGAAATCGAAAAATTTCAGGTTCTCAACCGCGAATACGCGGAAAAAAATCTTCAGCTCGTCAAATACGCGGCGGCGATGCGTCCCTTACTGTTCTTTTTTATCGGTCTGGGCTTTGTGATAATCGTCGCGGTCGGCGTGCCGATGGCGGTGCGCGGCGAGATTACGGCGGGCGATTTTACGGCGTTTATTTTGTATCTGCAAAGGATGATTTGGTATCTGATTGCGCTCGGTTACGTCGTCAATCTTTATCAACGCGGAACGGCTTCCTTAAAACGCATCAACGAAATTCAGGAAACCGTTCCGACCATTCGCGACGAGCCAAGCGTCGAGATTCAGCCGCCGATTAAAGGCGCGCTTGAATTTCGCAATCTGACATTTGGTTATAACGGAAAGCCGGTTTTAAAAGACGTGGATTTGAAAATCGAGCCGGGCACGACCGTCGCTTTCGTCGGCAAAACCGGAAGCGGAAAATCGACGCTGATGAGCCTGATTCCGCGCCTTTTGGACGCGCCGGAAAATTCGGTTTTCGTCGACGATGTTTCCGTGCGCGAATATCCGCTCGAACAGCTTCGCAAATCAATCGGCTTCGTGCCGCAGGAAACTTTTCTCTTCAGCGATACGCTGGCGGAGAATATCGCTTTCGGAGTCGAGAGTCGAGAGTCGAGAATCGAGAGTCAGAAATCAGCAGTCCAAAGTCCAAAGTCCAAAGTCCAAAGTCAGGAATCAGAAATTAAGAGCGCGGACGGTGGAAACGGCTCTCGACTCTCGACTCTCGACCCGCGACTCGACGACATCAAACGCGCCGCCGAAGTTGCCGGTTTAACTAATGACATCGAAAATTTTCCGTATAAATACGAGCAATTGGTCGGCGAGCGCGGCATTACGCTTTCGGGCGGGCAGAAACAGCGCACGGCGATTGCCCGCGCGGTGATTCGCAACCCGCGCATTTTGATTCTGGACGATTCACTTTCGGCGGTCGATACTTACACGGAAGAAACGATTTTGCACAACCTGCGCGACGTGCGGGCAAATCGCACGACCCTGATTGTCTCGCACCGCGTTTCGACGATTCGCGACGCCGATTTGATTTGCGTTCTGGAAGACGGACGCATAATCGAGCGCGGCACGCACGACGAACTGGTCAGTCTCAATGGCGAATACGCCGACCTTTATCGGCGGCAGCTTCTGGAAGAAGAGCTGGCGGCGACCGAATAAAAGGAGATTTTTTAGAGTGAATCAGAATCCGCAAAAATTCAGCGTCGAACAAGTTTATAAAACGCTGGTCGTCATCTGGTTTGCGCTGCTCGTTTCGCAAGCCCTGCTTCTGGTCGTGGTTTATTTTGCCAAACCCGAAGCGTTCAAATTCGATTTCTCGAAGCCTCTGCTCGGCGAAAATTCTTTGATAATTATCGTTTTTGCCGCGCTGGCGATTTCAAATCTTCTGCTTTCGTTTGTCTTGAGCAGAAAATTTCTGAATCAGTCAGTCGAGCACCAAAATATGTTATTAGTTCAAACGGCGATGATTGTCGGCTGCGCTTTGTGCGAGGCGGTTTCTCTTTTCGGCATCGTGCTGGTTTTCGCTTTTTCCTATCAATATTTCTTCTTGTGGTTTGCGCTCGGAATTCTGGGCACGATTCTGCATTTTCCGAAGCGCGATAATCTCGTCGCCGCCGGTTATAACGGAAAGTATCAGTAGCCCGACCGTGAGGAAGGGCTTCATTTGTCGCCTGAAGATTTCATATACACAGCGAAAGCCCGCGCTCACGCTTGGGCTGCTGACACTTTTTATCTCAAAAATTGCAACAAAATTTCAGATTCAGTGTGCAAGGCTTCAAGAGCATTTTGCCCACTGATTTTTTTTCCGCGCGCAGGGAACCAATTGCCGAGTTGCGGTGTCTAAGCAGTTGTAGTCCGCGAACTCCAAAACCAAAAACTTGTCCTAAAGGAGAAATTTTATGCGAAAAGCTCTCTTTTTGCCGGCGCTCGTTTTGTGTCTGTGCGCCTGGTCTTTCGCTCAGGACGACGTCAGCGAAGGAACGCTCGAAGCCTTCGGTAAAAAAGGCGTCGAGCTCGGCGCGTGTCCTTTAAAACATACTTCCGTAAAGGCGGAAATCAGCGGTTTTCTGGCTCGCGTCAAAGTCGTACAGGAGTTTGAAAATAATTTTTCCGAGCCCATCGAAGCCGTCTACACGTTTCCTTTACCGGCAAATGCGGCGGTTGACGATATGACGATGCGCATCGGCGAAAGGACGATTCGCGGTCAGATTATGCGGCGCGAAGAAGCGCGGAAAGTTTATCAGACGGCGAAATCGCAAGGCAAAACCGCGAGCCTGCTCGACCAGGAACGCCCGAACGTTTTCACGCAGTCGGTCGCCAATATTCTGCCGAATGAAAAAATCGTCGTCGAAATCAGCTACGTCGAAACTTTAAAATACGACGAAGGCGCGTATGAATTCGTCTTTCCGATGACGGTCGCGCCGCGTTATAATCCGGCTTCGGTCAAACCGGAAGACGCCGAGAAAATCGCGCCGCCCGTGATTTCGGATAAACGCGCCGGACACGATATTTCCATCGAAGTCAGCTTGAACGCGGGCGTTCCGGTCGAAGAAATCCGCTCGAAAACGCACGAAATCGAAACTTCTAATCTTAGCCCGCATCAGGCAAATATCAAGCTCAAAAATCAAACGACGATTCCGAACAAGGATTTCGTTTTGCGCTACGACGTTTCCGGCAAGCGCATCGAAGACGCCATTCTCGCGCACCGCGACGCGCGCGGCGGATTTTTCACTTTGATTCTGTCGCCGCCCGAAAAATTCGCGGTCGAAGACGTCGCGCCGAAAGAGATTGTTTTCGTCCTCGACACAAGCGGTTCGATGAGCGGCTTTCCGATTGAAAAAGCGAAAGAGTCGATGAAACTGGCGCTCGAAGGACTTTATCCGAACGACACTTTTAATTTAATAACCTTTGCGGGCGACACGCACGTTCTGTTTGACGAGCCGGTTCCGGCGACGCCCGAAAATTTGCGACGAGCGCAGGAATTTCTCGATTCGCGCGAGGGCGACGGCGGCACGGAAATGATGGAAGCCGTCAAAATCGCGCTTGCGCCTTCCGACGCGCAAGACCACGTGCGCATCGTCTGTTTTATGACCGACGGCGAGGTCGGCAACGATACGGAAATCATCGCGGAAGTCAAAAAATATCGCGGCGCGAGAGTTTTCGCTTTCGGCATCGGAAGTTCCGTGAATCGGTATTTGCTGGATAATATCGCGAAAGAAGGTCGCGGCGAAGTCGAATACGTCGCGCTCGAAGACGACGGCTCAGCCGCCGCGCGTCGCTTCCACGAACGCATCCGCAATCCGCTTCTGACGGACGTTTCGATTGACTGGAACGGCTTGCCCGTCGCCGACGTTTACCCGCAGAAAATAAAGGATTTATTCAGCGCAAAGCCCGTTATCGTGCACGGTCGCTACACCGGCGCGATGACGGGCACGATTCGCCTGCGCGGCAAAGTCGGCGGGCAGGATTTCGTGCGCGAGATTCCCTTTAATCTGCCCGCCAGCGAGACGCAAAACGACGCGCTGGCGACGCTCTGGGCGCGGCAGAAAATCGACGATTTGATGTCTGCCAATTGGAATGTTGAAGAATCAGAACCGCGCATTACGCCGCAGCTGAAAGCTGCCGTCACCAAAATCGGATTGGATTATCGTCTGCTGACCGAGTTTACATCATTCGTCGCCGTCGAAGAAAAAGTAGTCAATTATCGCGGCAAGCCGCGCAAAGTTCGCGTTCCGGTTTACGCTCCGGCGGGCACGGTTTTTGAAGAAGGCGACGACGATGTGATACGCGTCGGTACCGGTTCGGGCAACGGAAACGGGAACGGAACCGGCGACGGATACGGAAGCGGCAACGGAGGCGTAACGAGCAGCAGCAAGCCCGTAACGCCGCCGATGATTGTTTCTCCAAAACTGAGCGGCACGCCGATACCTTCGATAGCACAAGGTAACATTCCAAGCAGCGAATCTAATCTTATGAAAAATTCGCGTTTAGGCACGCTAGGTTCCAATAACCAGATGCCGAAGACGATTGTCGGCGGCGTGGTCAACGGAAAAGCCTTGAATTTACCGAAACCTAATTACCCGCTCGCCGCCAAAGCGGTTCGCGCGACCGGCGCGGTTTCGGTGCAAATCGTCATCGACGAAAACGGCGGCGTGATTTCCGCGCAAGCCGTCAGCGGACATCCGCTGCTTCAGCAGGCGGCGGTCGCGGCGGCGCGGCAGGCGAAATTCCAGCCGACGCTCGTTTCCGGCAGCGCCGTAAAAGTGACGGGCATAATCGTCTATAATTTCGTTTTGCCGAAGAATGCGCAGCCGCAAATTCAGACGACGGTCGACAAAATCCAGGTGCCGACCGGCGAAATAAAATTGCCCGAACCGCTCGCGCCCGCCGCCCGGCGGCAAAAACTGATTGACGAAAAGTTTCACCTGTGGCTGGCGGATTTAATCGCGCGTCTGGACAAAAACGTTTCGACGCCGATAGCAAACGAAGCGAAGTTTGTTCGCGACGGCAAAGCGCAGATTCAAATTTGGCTGGCGGAAAAAACGCCCGCGACGATTGAAAAACTGAAGCAAATCGGTTTTGAAATCGTTTCGGAAATGGACGCGAAAGTCTTCGGACGAATTTCCACGGAAAAACTCGTTGCCCTGTCGGAAATCGAACAGGTGCGATACGTTCTGCCGAATCTGAAATAGGAATCAGCCGCGCAGAGACACGAAAAAGTTACGAAAGAGAAAGATTAGCCCGCGAAAGACGCGAAAGCGCACGAAAAGGAAAAACAAATACAAAGATTTTATTTATTTTCTTTTTCGCGTCTTTCGCGGGCTAATCTTTTTATTCTTTTTTCGCGTCTTTTTCGTGTTTGTTCGTGGCTAAATTTTCTTCGGTTTGCGCTTAAACATCAATTTCCTTACCATAAATGTTTATGCTCAAACGTTACATGCACAACCGCGAGCGCCATTTGGCGATGCTTAACGCCAATCGCGTCGTGCGCCCGTTTGAATGGGGAACGGAATTTATCGACGAAACCGCGAACGGCGACGACCCGCGCCATGTTTTCCGCGAATACTCGAAAAAAGTTCTGGCTGACAGCGACGCGTTTTTTCATTTGCCCGAAATCGGCGATTACCATTTGGACGGCAAACAATTAAGCTGGACGAGCGCGGTTGAAACGCCTTCGATTGAAAACAACACGGCTTACGCCCAGTTTTTCCCGCACGCGGAAAACAAAAAATCGGCGGTCGTCGTGCTGCCGCACTGGAACGCGAAGGCGAAAAGCTATTTCGATTTGTGTAAGGTTTTTAACCGCGTCGGCGTGACCGCCTTAAGACTGACTCTGCCGTATCACGAAGAAAGAATGCCGCCGGAGCTCGACCGCGCCGATTATCTGGTCGCGCCGAATGTCGGGCGCACTTTGCAGTCTTTGCAGCAATCGGTCGTCGATACGCGCGCGGCTGTTCGCTGGCTGAAACGGCAAGGCTATGAAAAAGTCGGCGTCGTCGGCACGAGCATCGGCTCCTGCGTCGGATTTTTCGCTTTCGCGCACGATTTGACGATTGACGCGGGCGTTTTCAATCACGTTTCGGGCTACGTCGCCGACGTCGTCTGGCGCGGGCTTTCGACTTATCACGTCAAGGAAGGCATCGGAAATAACGTCAGCCTTGACGAATTGCGCGAGTTCTGGCTGCCGATTTCGCCGATGGTTTATATGGACAGGCTCGCCGCGCTGCCGCCGCGACCGCAGCGCTACATCTACACGCTTTACGATTTGACGTTTCCGGTCGATTTATCGCGCCGTTTGATGAAGGCTTTGCGCGACCGCAACATCGAGCACAGCGCGGTGAAAATTCCGTGCGGGCATTACACTCTGGGCGAAAAGCCGTGGGTTTATCTGGACGGCTGGAAGATTGTGAGTTTTTTAAGAAAAAATTTGCGTTAAAAAAGCAAAAAGTGTCAGCAGCCCGACCGTCAGCGCGGGTTTTATCTTTAGTAAAAAAAGTCTGTCTTTATTCCCGAAAAATCTTACTTTTCCAGCAAATCTTCAACCGTCGTATTTTCAAACAATTGCCAGCGTTCCATGTAAGCCAGCGTTTCGCCCGGCGCGAGTTTTTGCAGAGGCGAAAGCGATTCGACCTCGACGAACGAGCCTGCCGTGTAAACTTCCGTGTTCGAGTTCATATCAGGATAAACGGCAGTTTCGACGAAATCGAATCTTTTCACGAATAATAATTCGCGCCACGCGTAAGCCGTCCAGCCCTGACGGTTTAAAACGCCGATTTTCTGCGGCTCGGGCTTGTTTTCGTCGACGCTCAGGCGAATAAAATCTTTCTCGATGTGCCAGCGCGAATCGGTCAAATCCGTGTATGACCAGAAAGCCGCCGAGCGCACGGGCAAAAGATTTTCGCCGCTGTAAGGCTTAAAAGGTTCCTGGGGAATAATCGCCGCGCCGCCGCCGCGCATAATCGTCAAAGCCCAAGCCGACAATTCGGTTTCCGCGTCGCCGCGATTCGTGATGCGATGCTCGACGCTCGCTTCGCTTCCCTTTTCGCCGATTGTTATGACGATTTCCTTCTGCGTTTTCGTCTCGTTTTCGAGCGGCTGAACAAAGCGCGCGCTCAAATCATTTTCGATAAAATATTCGACCTCGGAATTGTCCGGCGCATAGGAAAGCGGCATATTTTCCGGCGCAATCCACAGGCGATGCCCGCCGTACGGTCGCCATTCGCCGAGCGCCGTCTCGACTTTCGCTTCGCCGTGCCAGCCTAAAATATTTTCGCCGCCCGCGAAGCCGTAAAACAAAATTCGCGGACCGTAGGCGGTCGAGACGATTAATTCGATTTCGCCGCCCGTGAGACGCAGGCAGTTTGCGCCGTGAAATTCGGTTTTCTCAATCATTCGATTATTATAACGAACCGCGCCGCGAGTTTCATTTTCCAGAGGCAGAAACGCGAGTGTGAACGAGCGTGTCAAACCTTAGCATTTCGATTCATCAGACCCGACACGCTCCATGACTACCAGCGTTTCTGCCTTTTGCAAACTTTTCGCCGTGTTAAAAGCATCCAATTTCTGCTAAACTCTTTGGCGATTCACGAACTCGATGACCGCGCTTGCCGAAAAACATAAATCCATCGTCGAAGACGCGACCGCGCGGCTCGTCGCCCGCGCCGAAAATTCGCGGCGACTGGAAGCATCGGATTTGTCCGCGCGCGTCGCCGCGTCGGTCGAAAAATACGTTCTGCGCGATAACGAAAACGCTTCAAACGCGGATATAAAAGAATTTATCGACGCGCTGAACGCCGACGATTTGTGCCTGATTATCGCCTGCGAGCGCAACGACGAAACCGCTTGGAACGATTTGGTAACGAAATACGACGCGACCGTGAAAGCGGCGGCGCGAAAAATTTCGGCGAACAACGAGGACGCCGAAGATTTGGCAAGCTCAATCTGGGCTGAGCTTTACGGCTTGAAGGAAACGGGCGGCGTCAGGCGCGGAAAGCTCGGTTATTATTCCGGTCGCGGAAGCCTGGCGGGCTGGTTGCGCGCGGTCGTTTCGCAGCTGGCGGTCGACGAGTTTCGCAAGCAGTCCAAATTTGTGCAGATTGAAGAAACGCGCGAGTTTGAAAATCTGGCAAACGAATCTTCGGAAAATTCCGAGAATTCAAAAATCGTTTCGCACAGCGACAACCCGGAAGACGTTTTCAGCGAAAAACAAACGCGCCGCGACATTTCCGCCGCGCTCCGGCAGGCGATTGCTCAGCTTGAAGCCGAAGACAAGCTGATTATGAAACTTTATTATTTCGACGATTTAAAGCTCAAAGACATCGGCGCGGCGCTGGGTTTTCACGAAGCGACGGCGAGCCGAAAGCTCGTCCGCATCCAGACGGAAATCCGCAAATCGGTCGAAAAAATTCTTTGCGCCGAACACGGCTGGAAGCCCGAAGAAGTCAAACGTTATCTCGCGGAAACGGCATCCAAACTGGACTTGAGCCTCGAAAAACTGTTCGGCTGGCTGGCGCTGCTGGCTTGTTTGCAAGATTTTTTACGTTGAAGCGTTCTTGAGTAGGAAATTTGAACCGCAGAGATTTTTGAAAAGAAATTCACAGGGATAACAGGATTAACAGGGATGATTTTATTTATTTTCTCTTTTTATCCTTGTTTATCCTGACATCCCTGTAAATTCTTTCTCTGTATGACTAATTTTGATTTAGATGGAATTTGAATTCGACAAGGAAATAGATTCTCTTTTGCGCCGGACGGCGAAAGGCGAGAGCGTGCAAACTTTCGACGCGCATCTGGACGCGGACGAGATTTCGCTGTTTGCCGAAAACGCTCTGACGGCGAAATCGCGCACGTATGCCGTCGGTCATCTGGCGGAATGCGCGAAGTGTCGAAAAATTCTGTCGCATCTGATTTCGTTTAATGCCGAAACCGAAAGTGAAACAATTCACGCCGGAGAAAGCAATATCATTCCCGTCGCGGCGCAGGCGATTCCCTGGTATCGAAGGCTTTTCGCGTTTCCGCAAGTCACTTTCGCGATGGGCGCGCTGGTGCTCGTCTTCAGCGGAATTATGGCTTTTCTCGTCCTGCAATCGGCAAATGAGTCGGAGCAAAGCACTTCAATCGCGCAAAGAGAACCGATGCGCGAAACCACCACAGGCACGAGCGGCGCCAGCTCCGACGGCGAAACGAGCTCGGTCGAAACTTATTCGTCAAACAGCACGGCAAATGTGAGTCCGGGCATGATGGGCAATACGAATGCGGCGACGACGGCGGTTTCGAACACGACCGTTTCAAATTCGGCGAGCGTCAGCCCAAACTCGGGCAACATCGCGCTGCCCGTCGTGCGCCAGCAGCCGCAAGCCGAAAAAAATGAAGAGACCGCCAAACGCGAGAATTCTTACCTGCCTGACGGTCAGGCGACGCCAAATGCGCCGCCGCAGAATAAACCGGACGTCACCGTCACGACTAACGTGCCCGCGAAAGATAACAATCAGCCGCGACCGACCGACCGGGCAAGAGACGACGATGAACGAAAACTCTCCACAAGCGACGCGATGACTGAATCGCAGCGCAGGGAGCCATCGCCAAAATCAGCGTTGAAGAAATCCGCCGGCGAAGACAAAAATAAAGCCGGCGAAGCGCGCGCCGCCGGCGGCAAAACTTTCCGCAACGTCGGCGGCATCTGGTTCGATTCGGCTTACACGTCGCAGCCGCAGGTTATGATTCGGCGCGGCTCGGACGATTATCGGCGTCTGGATTCCGGCTTGCGCTCGATTGCCGAAAGCCTGGGCGGAACAATCGTCGTCGTCTGGAAAAGTAAAGCGTACCGGATTCATTGAGATTTTATGAAAAATTTCATTGCGGTTTTGATTTTCGGCTTCGCTTTCCTCGCCTGTTCAAAATCTGAGAAATTTAATAATTCAGCCGGGAGCGAAGAATCCGACGCGCCCGTTATTCTGGAAATTACGCAGGATGCCGTCGGGATGTGGGACGTCACGGGCAAAACGCTTTTTCTTAAATTGCGCGGCGACGGCTTTGTGGAATTTGAATTTCCCGACGATAAAAAGAAATCGACCGGAAAAATAAATAAGGCGGAAGACCTCAATACGCTGTATTGGACAAAGCTCGGCGCGGAGGAATTAAAAGCGTTCGCCGATTTGCTTAAAAGCGAGGATTTTCAGCAAACCGGAAATGAATACCGGCGAAAATGCTGCTGCACCGACGCTGTTTTAAATTATAAAATTAACTTTCAAGACGCGGCGCTGTCCAAAAATATTTCCCTGAACGGTTACTGCGGCTCAGCCGAATTAACCAGCTCCCGGGACTCCGACATCAACAATCTTCCAAAGGTTTTGTCCGGGTTAATGAGATTAGCTATCCTTTCCGGATTCAAAACTCATTTCCCGAAAAATCTTCCCAACTCGTCGAATAAAAGCTAAAATAAACAGTATGAAAGCAGTTTTTCTTTTGTGTCTTTTGTGCTTTTTCGCGGCGATTCAGGCGAATGCGCAGCCCGTCTGGCAATCGAATCTCGACGGCAAAGTGCGGTTTTATCAGACGACGGATTTCGGCATTCTGCTGGCGGGCAGCGAAAATTCGCTTTACGCGCTGGACGGGCGGACGGGCGAAAGGCTCTGGCGCAGGCAGCACAGAGGCTTGGATGAAACTTCGATTACGCCGGTTCCGGCGACCGATTTGATTCTGCTTTCGCTCGACGAAGGCGATAAATCTCGCGTCGAGGCGATTGATTTGCTGTCGGGCGCGACGCTCTGGCGCAGCGATAAAGTCAAAGGCGACGTGATGCAACTGGCGGTCGAGCCTGAAGCAGATTTGCTCGCCGTCGTGCTCGTCAAAAAAGCGAAAGGAAACATCGGCGACGAGCTGAAACGCTCGCCGCAAGTCCACGTTTTGCGCCTTTCCGACGGCGAAGAGCTCTGGAAAAAAGAGCTCGAATCGGACGTCGAGATGATGCCTTCGCGCTTTGGCGAAAATCTGGGCGAAATTCCTTTTACGCTCGACAATTATCGTCCGCCTTTGATGCTCGACGGCAGGCTTTATCTTTTCTATGAAGGCGCGACCGCCTTTGACGCGCGAACGGGACAGACAGGCGAGCGCGAGCGTTTTAAAATCAACGAAGACGGGCTTGCCCTGACCGAAGCCGACCCGGTTTTCGACGAAAAATACATTTACACTTCCGGCAGAGGAAAGGTGCGCGCGATAAACCGGCAGAGCGGAAAAGTCGAATGGGAAGCGAAAGATTTGGGCGTGACGCCGGAAATGGCAATCGTCGGAGACGTTTTGTATGTCAGAACGGGCGGTCAATTTACCCGCATCAAAGACGGCGAAACGGAAGAAAAAGGCTCGTTCGGCGTTTCGGCAATCGACACGAAAAACGGCAAAACCTTGTGGCGCTACAAAGGCGCGGACAAAGGCATGACGAATTTTGTTTTTCCCGACACGGGCACGATTCTCGTCGCCGACCGCGACGATTTAATCACGATTAATGCTAAAAACGGTAAGAAAATTTACGAATTTGAACACGATGTCGAGCGGGCGCAGTTCGTTCTGATAAACGAGCGCGGCGAAGTCGTCGTCGGCGGGCGCGACGAAATCGCGGCGTTTTCGAGGGCAGGACGCGGAAGGGGAAACGCGGAATTTGAAAATCAGTTTGATATAAACTCCCGGCAATTCTCAAAAGCAAATTTCACGGCAAACGAAGACCGGAGTCCGGAGAGTAGGCTTCGCGGCTTAGACCGAAATCCGAACGAAGTTTGGCGCGTCAAGCATAAAGCGCCTTCGCGCGGCGTTTTTCGCATTGTGGCGGGCATCGCGCTGCGCGCCGCCGCGCTTTATTTTCGTTACGGCGGGCTGGCGACTTCGGCTTTAAACGTCGCGCGCGGAGCAAGTCTGGCGCGCTCGGTTTTGTCGCTTCGCTGGTCGGGCTTGAAATCGCGTTTTTCCTCGTTTGATTTGACGACGCTGGCTTCCGGTTCCGTGAAAAACTACATTACAAACCGCGTCAGCGTTTTCGGCATCGCGGCGCGGACGCCGAATCTTTTGAATCGTCTGAATAATCTGCAAATCAACATCCCGACCGCTTCGGGTATTCGGGGAAAAATAATCGGCGGCGCAATCAATCGCGCGACGCCTTCGCGCGCCGAAGTGCAGGAAAGTCTGCTTGACCGCCTCGACCCGGTGCGGCAGGTCGAAAGGCTTTCCGATTATTTACTGCGTCGCCAGCGTCTCGCCGACCTGCGGGGAAATTACATGTATTTCTACACGGATTTACCGAAGCCTTTCGACAAAAAAGGCTTAGTCGGCGTCAATGTGCACACGGGCAGAGACGCGCGTTTTATTCTCGCCAGCGAGCCGGACGCGCGTTTTACGACCGACGAAACCGCCGGACTGCTTTATTCGGCGGACGGCAGCCGCCTGCAGGCGTTCGACGTTTTGGACAGATAAGATTTAGGGGCAGAAACGCGACACTTATGAAGCGTGTTCAAACTCAGCAGCTCGAAACGCTGAACTTGAACACGCTCGTTCACAATCGCGTTTCTGCCTTCTCATTTTATCTGCGAAAATATTTATCCAGATAAAATTTATCGGTGAAATAAAGCTTCTGCCATTTCGAATTCGCGCGGTCGAGCAATAAAGCCTCGCCCGCGCCGAACGGGTAAAACGATACGCGTTTCGCTTCGTCGAGCTTTAAAGCGGAAAGCTCCGCCAGAATATTTTTCATCAGCCGGTCGGCGACTTCGCCGAAAGGCTTGTAATCTTTCAGCGCGCGAAACTCTTTCGTCGGCTTGTATTTTCGCGCCGCAAGCCGCGCGACGCGGTATTCCGTGTAGCGCGAGACGCCTTCTTTCCATAATTGAAACGAGAGATATTTGTAATCAGCCGCGCCTAAAGCGTTTTCAAATTTTCGGCGCGCTGCGAGATACAAAGCTAGTTTTTGGGAAAACTCTTTTTTGTTTTCGGTCTGTAAAGCTTCGGCAAGCGACCGGCTCAAATCGGTAAATTGCCGCTTGATTTCCGCGTCCGCGTACGGGAACGGATAATTTAACTGCCACATCCCGGTCTGGTCGCCGTTCGCCAAATCGAGCGCGTCGACCTCGGCGTAATAACCGGGCTGCGAGTCCTGCAATTGGTGAAAATGCTCGTGCAGAATCGTCACCGCCCACGGCGTCGAAGTTTTCGCCGTCGTATTTTCCGCCTGACCGACGACAATGGTCGAAACGCCGCCGACCAGCGGAAAAGTCGCGAGAAAATTCTTCGGCTGCGTCCGTTTTCGAAAATAAACATCGCTTTTTAAAGCCGCGTCGTAGCCAGTCAAAACGAAATCTTTGGTCGGGCGCGGGTGGCGAATCAAAAATTCGTTTTCGGCGGTGACGAGCAGAACGGCAAAAGGCGCTTTGTCCCAATCGCTCCAAATCTCGTTGCCCAGCGCTTCGCCCAGCCGGAAGGCTTCGGCTAAGCGAATGCGGTCGATTTCCGGCACGGACGGTTTTTGCTGCTCCTGCGCCCAAACCGCGCTTTGATTTATCAGCAGAAAAACAAAAACGCAGATAATTTTAATTTTCATATTCTTAATTTGGTTGTTTAACGAAAAAAACAGACCGCGGATTAGACGGATTAACGCGGATTTTTGTTTCTATTTTTATCCGCGAAAATCCGTCTGATTCGGTAAATCCGCAATCTATTTTTCATTACGATTTCGGGCGAACGAGAAATTCGTTTAAATCGCGCACGAAAGTTTCGGGCTGTTCCCAGTGCGGCGAGTGTCCGGTTCCGGCGTAGACTTTCAAAGTAGAATTAACAATTCCAGCCTTGAGCAAATCCTGCTCGGCGCGCAGGAAAATATTTTCTTTGTCGCCCCAGACAATCATCGTCGGCGCTTTGATTTTGCCGAGCCTCGGTTTGTAATCTTCGGCAATCACGCCCGCCAGCGCCGCTTGCCAGACTCGCGCGGGCAGCTTCAGGCTTTGTCTGACGACTTCATTCATAAATTCGTCCGGCAAGGTTCGGGCGCTCGTGCTGACCTGAAAATCCCGCGCGAATTTTTCATCGACCGGGTCTTTCAGATTCATAATCGCCTTTTGTAAATCGAGCGTCGCGTCGTTGCGCGCGGTCGTCGCCGTGCCGATGAGAACGAGTTTTTCGACTCGCTGCGGCGCGTCCAGAGCGGTTTGCATCGCCACGAAGCTTCCCATCGAATGCCCGACAATCGTTGCTTTCGTGATGTTTTTCGCGTCCATAAACGCGATGACGTCGGCGGCGAAATTTTTCATCGCGTAGCCCTTTTCCGGTCGGTCGCTGTCGCCGTGACCGCGCTGGTCGAGGGCGTAGACGCGATATTTTTTATCGAGCAGCGGCAAAACGCGGCTGTAGGAAAACCACGAATCGGTGAAGCCGTGAATCAGGATAAGCGGCTCGCCGTCGCCAGCGCCCTGTTCCGTATAATGCATCCTGATTCCGGTTTTCAGATTCACCTCGCCGAATTTCCACGCCTGCGCGCTTTTATTTGACGATTGATACAGATAATTTTCGACGGTCAATTTCGTATCGGCTTTTTCCCAGGCTTTTTCAAATTCGCGCCGAATCATCTGCGCCGAATCCGTTTTGCCCTGTTTCCCGAGCGCTTCGGCTAAACCGAACAAAGCGCGACCGTTACGCGGATGCCTGGCAAGCTCGTCGCGATAAATTTTTTCGGCTTCGGCGTATTCGCCGCTTATCAATAAAGCTCTGCCGAGCCATTCGCGCGACGGCAAATCCCAATCGGGCGGCTCGTTGTAATTGACCAAATCTTCCGCCGCGACCGCTTTATGCAGTTCCTCAATCGCCCTTTTATTATCGCCCCGCGCCAGATGAATTTCGCCTGACAACAGTTCTTCAGCAACTTTCAAAACGCCGAGTGCCGTACTGTTGCCGAAACCGGTTTCCGGCGGAAGCGTTTTCATTATCTGGCGCAGCGCGGTGATTTCCTTGCGCGCTTCTTCCGACTTTCCGGTTTTGGCTAACGCCAATCCGCGCGCAAAATTCCAGAATCCATTCGTGATGCGCAAATCGCTTTCCGGCTGCGGGTATTTCATAATCTCGTCCCATTTTTCAAAACGCACGAGCGTGACCAGCGGATACGGCGAAAACATTTCGAGCATCGGCATCATTTTCAGGTGCGGGCGCACGTTTGCTTCCAGCTCTCGCGCCTGTTTGATGGCTTCGGCGTATTGCCCGTTCATCGCGCTGGCGGCTGAGAGAAAATGTATGTTGTGGTTGTAATACATCATCGTGTAAACGCCGCGCGAGCCGGTTTTCTGTATATAATTGCGGTCGGCGATAATCGCGTCGGCGTTACTTTTTGCGGCTTCGATATAATCGCCGGTGCGGATGTAAATGTGCGAAGGCATATGAACGAGATGACCGGCGGAAGGCGCGAGCAAGCCGAGACGCATCGCGCTGGCGAGCGCGCGTTCGGGATTCGGGCTGGCTTCGACGGCGTGAATGTAATAATGATTCGCGCCCGTATGATTCGGGTTGCGCCGCAAAACGCTTTCCAGCACGGCGACGATTTCCAGAGTTCCTTCGGCGGGTTTCCCGTCCGGAGTCCAAAGCTGCCACGGGCGCAGGTTCATCATGCTTTCGGCATAAAGCGTCGCCGCGTCCAAATCGTCCGGATATTTTTTGACCAGTTCGCCCATCGCCGTTTTATAATCCTGAGCGAGCTTTTTCTGGTCAGCCTGCGGATTTTCCGAATAGCGTTTAGATAAAGCCGCGATGTAGGCGCGTTCGATTTCCGACGCTTTCGGCGCGAGCGCAAGCGCCTTCTGCAAATTCGCGTAAGCTTCCTTTAACTGCGTCTCGTTGGCGGTCAGATTGTAGTTCGAACCGAGCGCGAGCGAAGCGCCCCAATACGCCATCGCCAGATTCGCATCGAGTTCGGCGGCGTGCCGGAAAGACTTTATCGCTTCCTCGTGATTAAAGCCGTAAAGATACGCCAAGCCCTGATTGAAGAATTTTTGCGCCTCTTTATTCGTGGTCGAAACCGGGTGGTCAACTTTTCCCAAACCGTCGTCCAGCATCGCCGTTTTTGTTTCGGTCTGCTGTTGATTGTGCTTGCCGTGCTGACCGAGCGCGAAAACGGGAAATATAAGCAAAAATAAAATGATTAAAAATTTCATATAAATCTCCTTTTCAGATAGTCGAAGCCTTTCAGCTTCATCTAAATTAAAAGACGGAAAAACTCGTGGAAAGCGGACATTTTTGAAAAAAAATTCGTGTCAGTAGCCCAAGCGTCAGCGCGGGCTTTCTGAAAGGATAAAGGCGAAGGGCGAAGAGCGAAAGCCAAAGAGTTCTTTCATTTATCCTTTTGCCTTTTGCCTTTTGCTAAGCCCTCCCTCACGGTCGGGCTACTGACACGTGCGACAATACATTAACGTTTTCTATTGCGCGGCGCGCCGGATTTGCATTACATTTATAAAACAAACCAACCGGAAACCGTAAATTTTTATGACCAGACAAATATTCGCCTGCATCGTTTTCATCGTCGCTTTTTCAACGCTAATTTGCGCGCAGAAAGCGAATAAGTCAAGCGCCGGATTTCAGCCCGAGATTCAAAAAATAGTGCGCGAGATTTCCGCCAGACGCATCGAAGCCGACATTCGCCGGCTCGTCTCTTTCGGCACCAGAAACACGCTTTCCGAGCAAAACAACCCGGCACGCGGAATCGGCGCGGCGCGCGATTGGATTTACGGCGAATTTCAAAAAATCAGCGCCGATTGCGGCAATTGCCTAACGGTTG
>DASVWG010000080.1:0-5356 GCA_036389695.1 Pyrinomonadaceae bacterium | reverse complement strand
GCTATTTTTTCCGGCAACACTCTATTAGGACACTACCATCCGTTCGGGTGTCGGCGGTCATCTATAAACTTCAAATTCAATTTTTATTGGCGGTATTCGCGGCTTGATTGGCGTTGGCTTCGTCGGGTTCGTTTTCGCGGTTGTTGATGTAATAAACCTTCGCGTCTTTTTCGCCGCGTATCAGCCATCTGCCGTCCTGTTTGACGAGCTCCATTTCCTGCTGGACGGAGCCGGTCGAGGTTCTTTGCGGGCGCTTAAACGTCCAGGTTTTATCGAAAACGACGGTTGCCGAGTCCAGAGATTCGGGCGTGATTTTTATATTATCGACCTGGATGTTGATAATCGGGTAACGCTCGAAGGCGCGCAGGCGGTCGGCGCGGACGTGCTCGCGGTGAATGCCGCTTTCCTTGTAATAATTGTCGAGCTGCGCGACGTAGGATTTGATATGCGTGTCGATGTCGTGCTTTTCAATCGTCGAGCGCCACACTTCAATCATCCCGGTGATTTCTTTTTTGATTTGATTTTCCTGCTCGCCGGTTAAGGCGACGGAAGTTTTTTTGACTTCGACCGTCGCCGACGGAACCGAGCCGCGCGAATTGGTGAAATTCGCGCCTTGATTGGCAAAATACCAGAAAGCGCCGCCCGCCAAACCGGCGGCTAAAAGCGTGCCGACGACCGGCAGCAAAAAGCGATTCGCAGAAGGTTTCTGCTGTTGCTGCTGCGGCGGCGGAAGCACATTGACCGCAGTTGTGTGCGAACCCGAAGAAGCAAACGTCGGCGAGCCGGAATTCGGCGAAGTCGTATGCTCGCCCGCCGACGGCAAAATAAAGCTGCTGTCGTGCAGAGTTTCAGCTTCCTGCCACGAATGCTGTGCGGAAAGCCGCTCGCCGGAAGCCTCTCCGGCAACCAGCGGAACACCGTCCGTCAAGCAATAATTCAGGGTTTCGTCGGAATATGAAGAATGGCATTTGGGACAAATCTTCATGGCGAATATCTTAGCACGAAAAGGTTTTTAAGCCTTGCCCGCATATAAAGTTCAGAAAGAAATTTTGTAAAATTATTTGCCGGAAAGGCGGGCAAAAAAATAAAAGGAGCCTGTGCGCTCCCTTAGATTTTTTGCCTTGAAAATGTGGTGGCTGGAGAGTGACTTGAACACTCGACCTTCGGGTTATGAATCCGACGCTCTAACCAGCTGAGCTACCCAGCCACGAATATTCAATTATAAATTGACGGGCGAAAAGGTCAAGTTTCGCTCGTCAATTTGCGAAATCAATTCGAATAAATGACAAAAGCCCGCTGTTCCGGCAACGGGCTTTTGTTCGTCTTGATTGGCTCAGGATTTAGCTCGCCGTATTTGAGATAACCGCCGTCGGCGCGTTTTTCACGACGGCTGAAATGCAGTTTTCCAATGCCGTTTCGGATGAAAAAACTTCGCTCGTGCCGATTATTTCTCCGTTGCCCGCTTTCAGGACAAAATACGGTTCCTCGTTCTTGTTTAATTTGCGTTCGAAGCGGCTGGCTTCGACGGCATTTTTCTTGACCGACTCGATGCCTTTTTCCGCCGCGTCTCTGGAATTGTACAATTCGCTGGATAAAATGGTTTCGCCGTTTCCGGCTTTCAGATTGAAGTGGAACTTTCCGTTTGAAGACGATTTTAATTCAAATCTTCCCGTCGCCGCCGCTTCGACGCTGCCGGTTATCGGCGCGGACGTTTCCTTTTTAAGCTCCTGAAAGCGATTTTGTAAATTATGCTGTCTTTTATTCACTTCGCTCTCGGCGTCTAAATATTGTTTGCCGGTCGTGCGGCTCGCGTCCTCGCCGCGCGTTTTTCGTCCGCCCATAAAATAGGCTAAAACCGCGCCCGAACCGACGCCGAATAAAAGCGGCAGAAATGAACGAACCTGGCGAGAAGATTTACTCGTCTCGAAATCTTTCGACATCGTCATATTGCCGGATTGCGACGAATCGGAAATTTCCCGTAAGAATTCGGTGGTGCGGGCGGGATTGTTGCCGTATTGCGCCACGTCAGCCTGCGCCACGATGCCGCAGACGCAGCCCTTGTCATCGACCACCAGAATGCGTCTGATGTCTCTTTCTTCCATCGCCTTGAAACATTCTTCGAGACTCGCATCGGGCTTGATGGTGGCGATATCGATGGACATAATATCTGACGCCTTCATCGGCACCGGATTTTGACCGGCAGCCACCGTCCGGATGGTAATATCACGGTCGGTAATCGTGCCGACAGGTTTTTTATTCGATTGATTGTCAACGACCGGAATACAGCCGCAATCGTTTTCAATCATCATTCGCGCCACTTCCTGCAAGCTCGCCTCCGGCGTGCAGCAAGCGGGATTCTCCGACATTACTTCTCTGACCTGCATTATTTTTCTTCCTCCTTGAAATTAACTAAATGTGAAGCGAATTAATACGCTTATTTTGAATTTATAGAAAGAAGCAATTATTATTCCCCGACTGCCGGAAGAAACCGCGCATGGCAATTCGAGATTCGCGAAATGACGTTTGTTACCGGCGGATAAATCGAAAAAACGGTTTCTTTCGTCGAAGCATTCCGCTTTCGCATAAAAAGTTTGTTTTTGGGAAACCCGGCGGGAAATTGTATTATTGAAACATCTTTAAGCCGCAGAAAAGGAAATTATAAATTTCGTGCCGATTATCTTTGCCGCGAGCGTAGAAGTCGGAGTTATCTTCGATTTGTTTCTGATGATTGTTTTCGCCAAGCTGCTGGCGGAAATTTTCGAGCGTCTGCGGCAGCCTGCCGTCGTCGGCGAAATTCTGGCGGGAATTTTGATTGGACCGAGTTTGCTCGGCTGGGTTCAGCCGTCGGAAGTTATCAATGTGCTGGCGGAAATCGGCGTCATTTTTCTGCTTTTTATGGTCGGTTTGGAGACCAAGCCGCAGGCGATTTTAAAAGTCGGGATGAAAGCGACCGTCGTCGCGATTTCGGGCGTGATTGTGCCGTTTGCGGCGGGTTATCTGATAATGTATCTGAGCGGCGAAAGCGACGTCGAAGCGATGTTTCTGGGCGCGGCGATGGTCGCCACGTCGGTCGGTATTACGGCGCGCGTTCTTTCGTCGATGGGTTTACTGGACGCGCCGACGGCGCGAATTATCCTCGGCGCGGCGGTCATTGACGATATTTTAGGGCTTTTGATTTTAGCCGTCGTTAAAAGCATCAGCACGACCGGCGTTAATTATCTGAGCCTTGCCGCGACCGCCGCGCTGGCAATCGGATTTACGGTTTTGGTGGCAGGTCTGGTCGCGCCTTTTCTGACGCGGATAGCGCCGAAAATCGAGCGGCTCCGAATAGGCGATTCGTTTTTTATTTTCGGTTTGATACTGTGTCTCGGGCTTTCGGTGGCGGCGGCTTATATCGGCGTGGCGGCGATTATCGGCGCGTTTCTGGCGGGCATGGCGCTGGCGGAAAGCTCTGAGAAAAATCACGAAATGCACCGGCAGACGCGCGGGCTGACGGAATTTCTGGTGCCGTTTTTTCTCGTCAATATCGGGATGCAGCTAAAGCTCGAAATCTTTCGCGACGCGTCCGTCATCGTGCTGGCGCTGGTCGTCACGCTCGTCGCCGTTTTGACGAAATTTGTCGGCTGCGGTCTGGCGGCGCTCGATTTGGGCTGGCGTCGCGCGGGACAAATCGGCATCGGGATGGTTCCGCGCGGCGAAGTCGGCATCGTCGTCGCGCAAATCGGTCTGACGCTCGTCACCATCGAAGGCGTTCGTGCCATCGACGACAAGCTTTTCGGCGTGATTCTTTTTATGGCGGTCACGACGACGCTCGTTGCGCCGCCGTTTATCAAGATTTTGTTTGCCGGTGAAGACGCGGCGAAAGATAAAATCGACACGGACGACGCGGGCGGAATTTTGCCCGAGGAACTTTCGCCGCTGGGATGAAAGACAATTAAGAATTAAAAATTAAGAATTGGTAGATAATTCGAGCCATTTGCCAAAGAATCCCATTAATTTTTAATTCTTAATTGCTTGTGCAACGCTCGTTTCGGGTTCGGCAATCATAAATAGCGAAGAGGGTAAGCTTATGCGTTTTAAATTTTACATTTTCGTTTTGGTAGTTTCAGCGTTTGGCTGGAGCGATTTCGCGCGGGCGCAGCCGGCAAAGCCCGCGACGCGCTCGATTACGGTGGTGACTGAGCCGAACGCGATTGTCTGGATTGACGACATACGGCGCGGCGCGACCGACGCGAGCGGGAAATTGATTATCAAAACCGCTCCCGCCGGCGTCAGAAAGCTTCGCGTGCGCGCCGACGGTTTTAAAGAAGCCGCGCAAACCCTGACCGCCGCGCAGAAAGGCGAAGTGAAAGTCGCGCTCGTCAAAACCACCGACGAAGCCGAGATTGCTTTTCAGCAAGCCGAGACGGCTGTCAGCGCCGACCGCGAAAAAGCCATCGAGCTTTATCGCCAAGCCATCAAACTGCGCCCGCGATTTGCCGAAGCGCAGCTCGGTTTGGCGCGCGTGCTGCTGGATAATAACGACACTGTAGAATCATTGAAGGCAGTCCGCGAAGCCAGAAAAATCAAGCCGGTTTACCCGGAAGCGTCAGCCGTCGAAGGCAGAATCTACCGCGCCGAAGGCGACGAGGAAAAAGCGATTGCCGCTTTCAAAAAGGCTATCCGTGAAGCCAAAGGCTTTCAGCCGGAAGCGCACACGGGCTTGGGTTTGCTTTACAAGGAAAGAGCCGAAGGCTTCGGTTCCGAAGGCGATTTGGAGCAGGAAAAAATCAACTACGACCTTGCCGCCGCCGAGTTCAAAACCGCTCTCACACAGCTTTCCGGCGCGCCCGATGCCGAAGTTATCTACCAGATGCTCGGCATTTCTTACGAGAAACAGCAGAAATACACCGAAGCCATCAGGATTTACGAAGAATTCCTGCGCGTTTTTCCCGACAGCAGCGAAGCCAGCGCCGTCCGCTCGTTTATCGTACAGCTGCAAAAGCAGATGAAAGAACAATAAAAAGTGATAACTGATAACTGATAACTGATAGTGAAAGCAAAACAACTATCAGTTATCAGTTATCAGTTATTAGTTCTATTCAGCGGTCGTCGGGTCGATGACGGCGCGGACTTCGGAAATTTTATTGGCGGGAAAGCCGCCTTGCTGCGCGTGCTCGCGCACTAATTCTTCATTCGGCGCGATGTAGACGCAGTAAATCTTATCGTCGGTCACGTAGCTTTGCAGCCATTGGATTGACGGTCCGAGATTACCCAAAACGCCGCAGGATTTCTGCGAAATCGCCTGCAGCTCCGGCGCGGAAAGCTTGCCCGCGCCGGGCAGCTCGCGTTCGATAACGTATTTCGGCATAAAATT
>DASVWG010000079.1:0-2878 GCA_036389695.1 Pyrinomonadaceae bacterium | reverse complement strand
CGTTAAACCGCCCGCTACCGCAGGCGGTTCTGACCTGATGCCGACATGATGACTCCCGAAAAATGGGAACAAATCAGCGAAATTTATCATTCCGCGCTGGAGATTGATTCGAGCGAGCGGCGACGAGCATTTGTCGAAGAGGCTTGCGCGGATGATGAATCTCTGCGCCGTGAGGTTGAGTCTTTGCTCGCGGCAAACTCCGAGCTCGGAGATTTTATCGCCGAGCCGGTCGTGAAAGACATCGCGCCGTTATTGACCCTCGAAAACGCGCCGTCGGTTTCATTAGCCGGAAAAAGTCTGGGGCATTATCGCGTGGTTTCGCGTATCGGTTCGGGCGGAATGGGCGAGGTTTATCTGGCGAAAGATTCGAAGCTTAACCGTTCGGTCGCCATCAAAACTCTGCCGGTTTCGCTTTCGTCAGACCCGAATCATCTGCGGCGTTTTCAGACGGAAGCGAAAGCCGCCGCGACCTTAAATCATCCGAACGTCGCGACCGTTTATTCGGTCGAAGAATCCGGCGGACAGCCGTTTATCACGATGGAATACGTCGCGGGAAAATCGCTGGACGCGTTTATTCCGTCGGGCGGGCTGGAGCTGAAAACGTTTCTCGAATGGTTTATACCGCTCTCGGACGCGCTTTCGCACGCGCACGAAAAAGGCATTATTCACCGCGACATCAAGCCCGGAAACATTATGATTACGGCGGAAGGCGTGCCGAAAATTCTGGATTTCGGCTTGGCGCAGATTGATAAAGCCGCCGGCGCGGCGGCGGAAGATTTATCGACGCTGGATATGACCGAGCCGGGACAGGTTTTCGGCACGCCTTCGTATATGTCGCCCGAACAAGCCGAAGGCAGAGCAGTAGACCACCGGAGCGACATTTTCAGCTTCGGCGTCGTGATGTATCAGGCGCTCGCGGGCGAGCGACCGTTTAAAGGCGACAGCTACGCCGCGATTGTCAGCGAATTGATGACGAAAGAGCCGCGCGCCGTCAGCGAAATCAAAACCGAAACGCCTTTTCTGCTCTCGCGTCTCGTGATGCGCTGTCTTTGCAAAGAGCGCCGCAAGCGCTTTCAGACGATGCGCGAAGTCCGCGCGATTCTCGAAGAAACGAAAGCCGCGGTCGAAGCGGGCGGTTCATTGAAAAGCTCTTCGCTGCGCTTTTTGAAATCGAAAGCGGAAAATTCCAGGCGCGTCCGGATTTTCGCGCCGCTCGTCCTGCTGGCAATTTTCGCCGCGTCTTTCGCGCTTTACAGTTTTTTTCAGGACAAGCCGCAGCCGCCGGTAAGCTTTGAAAATATAACTCTCCGCAAGCTTTCGCAGACCAACAACGTGCTTTTCGCGCAGGTCACGCCCGACGGAAAATCAATCGTTTACTACACGCTCGACGAAAACGAAGGACGCACGCTCTGGATTCGGCGCGTCGAAGACAAAAACGCGCTTCTGCTTCTGCCGTCGCAGCCCGTCCAATTCTGGGGCGGCATCACCGTCTCGCCTGACGGAACGCAGGTTTATTACATCTCCGCCGGAAAAGACGCGCGGCACGGAACGCTCTACCGGATTTCGTCGCTCGGCGGCGCGCCGCGCAAACTAATCGAAACGGTCAACGATTTAGGCTCGCTTTCGCCCGACGGCGCGCGCGTTCTCTACGTTCGCTACGGCGAGAACCGGATGCAGCTTTTGTCGGCAAACGCTGCGGACGGCAGCGACGAACGCGTGATACATTCCGCCGGAGCGAATTATATTTTCCGCGACCCGCAGTTTTCGCTCGACGGCAAGAGCATTTTTTTTATTAAATTTGAAAGAATCGACGGCGAGGAATTCTGGTCGATGGTCGAAATTCCGTCGGGCGGCGGCGCAGAACGCGTGATTCTTCCGCTGCGTAAACCGCGCATCGGCGAAATCGCCGTTTTAAAAGACGGCAGCGGCTTGCTGGTCAATGCGACCGACGCGAATTCCAATTTGCAGCAGCTTTTTCACGTCTCTCTGCCCGACGGAATCGAAACGCGCGTGACCAACGATTTACACTCTTACTTTGGCGTCAGCGTCAGCAGCGACGGCAAAACAATCGTCACGGCGCAGCGAAATACCGCCCGAGACATCTGGACGGTTTCCGTCGCCGAGACGAGCAACGCGCGGAAGCTGACCATCGAATCGAACGTCAATTCAAACGCCGTCTGGACGCCGGACGGGCGCGTAGTTTTCGACGCGCTGGACAACAATCGCCCGCACATCTGGATTATGAACGGCGACGGCAGCGGCGCGCAGCAGCTCACGCCGAACGATTCGTCCGATTACGAGCCGCGCGTCTCGCCCGACGGACGCTTTATCATTTTTACTTCGCGTCGAACCGGCGAGACGAAAATCTGGCGAATGAACATTGACGGCAGCAATCCGCAGCTTTTAACTTCAGTCAGCGGAGCGACTTACGGTCCCGCCATCACGCCCGACGGGCAGACGGTTTTGTTTCAATGGATGAGGGAAAATCGAAGAATTCTGGGACGCGTGCCGCTCGCGGGCGGCGAGATTACCGAACAGGAGCTTTACAGCCCGAACACAAATCTCTTCGCCGTTTCGCCCGACGGCAAACAGGTCGCGCACGTTTTATACGACGAGGCGAACAAGCGTTACAGAGTTCGCGTGCGTCCAATCGAGCGCGACGAATCGTTAAGCGTTTTCGACATTACGCCGACTAATTTTCTTCTGTGGACGCCCGACGGCAAAGGCTTGCTTTATCGCGAGAACGAGCCGAGCCGCGCGTCAAGCTCGATTGTCTGGCTGCAACCAATCGCGGGCGGCGAGCCGAAACAATTCTTAAGCGTCAAACCCGACCAGATTTTTAATCTTTCCCTTTCAAATGACGGAAAACAAATCTTAA
>DASVWG010000078.1:0-3080 GCA_036389695.1 Pyrinomonadaceae bacterium | reverse complement strand
TCCATGACTGTCGCGTTTCCGCCTTCGTGCTTCATTTTTTCTAACTTAATTTAAAAGCCCACAAACTTTTTATCACCGACCGCCAATCGCTGACAAACGGCGCGGCGTTATTTACAAAGCAAATGTTAAATATTCAAAGTGAAAGCTTCGTCTTGCACGTGAAAGTTCAATATTACGCGCAAAAGTTTGATATTGCAGACGAAAGTTTGATATTGCAGACGAAAGTACACGATTGCGTGTAAAAGTTTCATATTGCGCGTGAAAGTTCCGTATTGCGGGCGAAAGTAACGTATTGCGCGTGAAAGTGTCATATTTCAATGCATATTTTGTTAAACGACGCGGAAAAATTTTCTGATAGTCAATGTTTTTTAATCTGTGCTAATCTGTCTGCATCCTTTATGAGCGAGCAGAACGTGACATTGAAAGTCGAAAACGTGACCAAGCGTTTCGGCGATTTTACAGCGGTCGATTCCATCAGCTTCAACATTCGCGCCGGTCGCGTTTTCGGTTTTTTAGGTCCGAACGGCGCGGGCAAAACGACGACTATCCGAATGATTGTCGGCATCACCGCGCCGGACGAGGGCAGCATCGAGCTTTTCGGTCAGAAAGTTTCGCCCGCTTTGCAGGATAGAATCGGTTATCTGCCCGAAGAGCGCGGGCTTTACAAAAAGATGAAAATCTCCGAACAGCTTCGATACTTCGCCGCGCTCAAAAACGTGCCGCAAAGACAAGCCGACGAGCGAATGGATTTCTGGCTGAAGCGAATGAATCTGCTGGATTGGAAAAAGAAAAAGGCAAACGATTTGTCGAAAGGAATGCAGCAGAAAATTCAATTTGTCTCGTCCCTGCTGCACAATCCCGATTTGCTGATTCTGGACGAGCCTTTTTCCGGACTCGACCCGATAAACGTCGAGACGCTGCTGGAAGTCATCGCCGAATTGAAAGCCGCCGGCAAAACGATAATCTTCTCGACGCACCTGATGGAAACCGCCGAGCGCCTGTGCGACGACATAATCCTGATAAACAAAGCGCGCAAAGTCGTCGGCGGAACGCTGCGCGAGATAAAAGAAAGCTTCGGGAAAAATATGATTGCGCTTCGCGCCAGCGGCGGCGACGGCGTTTTGCAGGACAAAACTCTGGTTTCGAGCGTCGTCGAACACGCGGACGAAAAGGAATTGCTGCTCGCGCAGAATGCGGACGCGCAGGATTTGCTCAAAAAATTAATCGAAGCGGGCGCGACGATTACCAAATTTGAATTGATTGAACCGAGTCTGAACGATATTTTTATCGAAAAGGTCAGAGAAAGTTTGTAGGGGCAGGTCTTGCGCCTGCCCAATGAGCGAGAGCGAATAAACGATTAGAATAAATTCTATGTTGAATTAATTCAGAATTGATTAGCATCCTTTCGGATGCTTTGGGCAGGCACGCGGGCGTGCCCCTGCATTTCATTCGACGTTACAAGTTTACGTTATGAGAAAATTTTTGGCGGTTGTGAAGCGCGAATATTTCAAACAGGTTTGGACGTGGGCGTTTATCCTGGCGACGCTGGTGATGCCTTTGATGGCGAGCGTTTTTGCGGTCGTGCCGATGATTCTTTTTTCGATTAAAGGCGAGCGTCAGCGCATCGCCATTGTAGACCAGACCGGAAAAATCGCGGCGCGGCTCAAAGAAAATCTTTCGCCCGCCAAAATTACGGCGAAAGCGCACGAAGCCGCGAAAGAATCTTTTAAGGACATCGACGCTTCGCAGCAGGAGAGAATACAGCTCGGCGCGCAGCAATTGGGCGAAAGCTTCGAGCTGGTCGATTACGACGGCGGCGGCAAATCGATTGACGAAATTCGTCGCGAGCTGAGCGCGCGGATTCAGCAGGAACAGCTCGACGCATACCTGATTATCCCGCAGAATTTCGATGTGACCGATGCTCGATTCGTTGAATATTACTCGCGCAATTCCGGCGATTTTGTGACCAACTCTACGCTCGAAGACGCGCTCAACGAAGCCGTCCGTTCGGAACGTCTGGCGCGGGCGAACATCAGCGAAGAACAGTTAAAACAGCTTAGTGAAAAAGTCAGCTTAAACGTGACGAAAGTCAGCAAAAAAGGCGAAGCCAAAGACGACGGCGGAAGCTTCGGCGCGGCTTTTGTCATCGGCTTGCTGATTTACATCACGCTGGCGATTTACGGGCAGGCGATTATGGGCGCGGTCGTCGAAGAAAAAGAAACGCGCATCGCCGAGATTCTTTTCTCGTCGGCGACGCCGTTTCAATTGATGATGGGCAAGCTCGTCGGCGTCGGGCTGGCGGGTTTGACGCAATTGGCAATCTGGCTTTCGTCGGCACTGGTCGTCATCGCGTTCAGCGCGGCGTCGCTGACGGCGGCGGGAATTCCGCTTTCGATGCCGGATTTAACGCCGCTTTCCATCTTTTATTTTTTCATATTTTTTCTGCTCGGATTTTTTCTTTACTCGACGATTTTCGCGCTTATCGGCTCGATGGTGACGACCGTGCAGGAAGGCGGGCAGTTTGCGATGATTCCGGTTTTGATTCAATTAATCAGTTTTTACTGCATTTTCCCGATTGTCCGCGACCCGAATTCGACGTTCTCCTTCTGGATTTCGGTTTCGCCTTTTCTGGCGACGATTACGATGCCGGTGCGGATTGCGATGGAAACGCCGCCGGTCTGGCAGATTGCGCTCGCGGTTTTGTTTAATGTCGGCGCGATTTTCGGGCTGGTCTGGCTCGCCGCGCGCGTCTATCGCGTCGGGATGCTGATGTACGGCAAGCGCGCGACGATTCCCGAAGTGCTGCGATGGATCAAGCAAACGTAGAGATGAGTATTAGATCGGCTGGATGAAATCAGGCGGGTAGCTCTCAACAACTTGAAAGGAGCAGAGATGAAACATCTTCTGATCTGTACGGTTTTTCTTGCTTGTCTCTGCGCGGGCGCGAGACTGTGTGCCGCGCAAACGAACAATAGCCAACAGCAGGCGCAACCTCCGACCAGACCATGTGATTTACCGGAGGGCAAGCAGTTTGATTTCTGGCTCGGTGAATGGGAACTCAAGTGGCCAGCAGGACAGGG
>DASVWG010000077.1:0-3754 GCA_036389695.1 Pyrinomonadaceae bacterium | reverse complement strand
GCAGAAGCCCGCGCGTCGGGCAAGGGCGCAGATTGAGAAAGGGAGACACAGAGACGCGGGGAAAAAATAAATTCTCCGTGTCGCCGCGTCTCCCTTTCTCCGCGTCTCTGTCCGCCCTTGCACGACGCGCGGGCTTCTGCCTTTTTTGAAATCGCGAAATTTGCTGTTATTATTTTCGGGACAAAACGGCTAAAAATTCATTTTCGGAAGACACTCGCCCGTTTGCAGCGTTTTCTTTAATCTACTATGAAAACACTTTTAATTTTGCGACACGCCAAATCGAGCTGGGACGACCCGGATTTAGCGGATTTTGAACGTCCTTTAAACCATCGCGGTTTACAAACGGCGCAGTTTACCGGCAATCTGATGCGCGAAAAAAACCTGCGCGTCGATTTGGTTTTAAGCTCGCCTGCCAGGCGCGCCAAACAAACGGCGACGCTGGTCAAAGAAGCCGCCGGATTTGCCGCCGAAATCAGTTATGACGACCGCATTTACGAAGCCAGCCCGATTTCGCTGCTGCACATTCTCGCCGAAATGGGAGACGAATTCGATTCGATTCTGCTGGTCGGTCACAATCCCGGTTTGGAAGGCTTGATAAAAATTCTGACCGGCGGAATTTTGTCGATGCCGACCGCCGCGCTGGCGGAAATCAATCTGAAAATCGATTTCTGGAGCAGCATCGATGCGGACACCGGAAAGGTAAATTTCGTCGTCAGACCAAAAGAGGAAATCGAAGCGCGCGGTGCAAAGTGAAAAAGTGAAAAGGTGAAAAAGTGAAAAAGTTTGGCGAATTACGTCCAGCCGCTTTTTCACTTTTTCACTTTTTCACTTTTTCACTTCGCCTTTTGCCTTTTTAATTAACATCTTTTTAACAATCTATTAATCTTTCGTTCATTTTCGCGTAATACTCTGCTTGAGTATCGGGGCGTAATCTCTTTCTTAATTCGGAATTTTGTTCTAAAGTCTTGAATTGTGGAGCAGAGAAAACTTCTTGAACGTGAACTGGATATTCTGCGCGACCGTCTGCTGTTGATGGGCGGCGAAGTCGAGCTTGCCCTGCAGCGGGCGATGCACGCGCTGACGCAGCGCGACAGCGAAGTCGCCAATCAGGTGATAGAAAACGACCGCGTGATTGACCGTCTGGAACTGGAAATCGACCGCCTGAGCGTCGAAGTTTTAGCCTTGCGCCGTCCGGTCGCGCGCGAATTGCGGACGGTGATTTCGATTTCCAAAATCACGCCGATTCTCGAACGCATCGCCGACCATTGTTCGAGCATCGCCCGCGCGGCGATTGAGCTGAACGACGAGCCGGAGCTGAAAACCTTCGGCGAGCTGGAAGAAATGGCGCAGCGCGCCGCCGAGATGCTGCAATCGGCGCTCGACGCCTTTACGTCGAACGATTCGGAAAAAGCGCGCGCGCTGATACCGAAAGACGCGGAAGTCGACCGCATCTACGAGCGATTTTTCAACGATTTGATGCAGACGATGTCGCAGGACGCCGCACAGGCAACACGGCTCGCGCGGCTTCTGTTCGTCGCCAAAAACCTGGAAAGAATCGGCGATTACGTCAAAGACATCTGTGAATTAACCGTCTATATGCGCGAGGCGGTTTTTATCAAACACGCCGGGTAATTTTAGATTTTGGATTTTGGATTTTGGATTGGAAGCGGAATTCGGCTCGCGCCGAATAAATTAAAATTAAATCTTCCTTATCCAATCTAAAATCCAAAATCTAAAATCTAAAATCGAAATATGAACCAAAACATTTTAATCATCGAAGACGAGCCGGATATTGCCGAGGGCTTGCGCTATAATTTCGAGCGCGACGGTTTCAAGGCGCAGATTGCCGAATCGGGCGAGAAAGGCTTGCGGCTGGCGCTGAACGAGGCGGGCGCGCCTTCGCTGATTATTCTGGATTTGATGCTGCCGGGAATGAGCGGGATGGAGCTTTGCCGCCGCCTGCGACGCGAGCCGCAAACGCGCAAAACGCCGATAATTATGCTCACCGCCAAAGCCGCCGAAGCCGATAAAATCGCCGGTCTGGAACTCGGCGCGGACGATTATATCGTCAAGCCTTTTTCGGTCAAGGAAGTTCTGGCGCGCGTCCGCGCCGTTTTGCGGCGGACGGACGAAAGCTCGATTCAGCGTTACGAGGACGAAAAGCTTGCCATCGATTTTGAAGACATGCGCGTCGTCTGCAACGGTCAACAGGTGAAATTAACCCGCAAGGAATTTGCGCTTTTGACGAATCTGGCGAAAAACGCCGGACGCGTCGCCACGCGGCAAAATTTGCTCGACAACGTCTGGGGCTACAGCTATTTCGGCGACACGCGAACCTTAGACGTTCATATCCGACGCCTGCGCCAAAAGCTCGGCGACTGCGCCGACTGCATCGAAACGGTCGTCGGCATCGGCTATCGTTTTATTGGAAATTAGTAAAGCTGTTAGCTATTAGCTGTTAGCTATTAGCTATTTGCCGAGCCTGCCGCAAATGCAATTTTCGTTTAAAGCGCAGGTAAAACATTGCTTTTGGCTAATAGCTAAAAGCTAATCGCTAACAGCTATTTACATTGTGAAAACTTTTCTTAGCAACTGGCTGACAAAATCTTCTGCTGAAGCGGAAAAATCCTCGCACCGGATTTTGATTGATATTCTCAAAACGATGCGCGAGGGCGTGATTATCGTCGCCGAAGATACGCGCATAATTGCTTCAAACCAAGCGGTTTACGACGCTTTCGCGCGCCAGAACGGCGCGCTCGAAACAAAGCGTTTGTCGGAAGTTATCCGCGACCTTTCCGTTCACGAAGCGTTTCGGCGGGCGCTCGTCGAGCGAAAATCTTCGGAAATAAATTTTGAGGTTTTAACCGGCGAGCGGCGCTCGTTTGACGTTCACGTCGCGCCGTTGGAAATCGAAGGCGCGCGAAACGCCGTCGGGATTTTTTACGACACGACGCAAATCGAGCGGCTGGAAAAAATCCGGCAGGAATTTCTTTCCAACGTCTCGCACGAGCTGCGCACGCCGCTGACTTCGATTCTCGCTTTTGTCGAAACGCTGGAAGACGGCGCTATCGAAGACCGCGAAAATAATATGCGTTTTCTGGGCGTGATTCGCAAAAACGCCGAGCGAATGCACCGTTTGATTGACGATATTCTGGAGCTTTCGTCAATCGAAGCGGGAAAAATCGCGGTCGAGCCGAAACAGGTTAATCTCTCGAAAATGATTGACGAAGTTTTCACGAATCTTGCCGCTAAAGCTCGCGAAAGAAAAATCAAATTAAAAAATGAAGTCGGCGGGGAAGTTTTCGTTTATGTCGACGCCGTCCGTCTGGAACAGATGCTGACGAATCTGGTCGATAACGCCGTCAAATTTAACCGCGAAAACGGACGCGTAAAAATCTCGCACCGCCGAAATGAAACTCACGATTTTGTCTCGGTCGAAGACATGGGCGAAGGCATTTCCAGCGAGCATCTGGGACGCATTTTCGAGCGTTTCTACCGGACGGACAAAGCGCGCTCGCGCGAAATCGGCGGCACGGGCTTGGGCTTGGCAATCGTCAAACATCTGGCGCGTCTGCACGGCGGCGAAGTCTCGGTCGCTTCCGCCGTCGGCAAAGGCTCGGTTTTTACAATCGAATTATCGCGCTCCGAAAAAACGGCTTGACCACCGCCTGACAACTTTCATCAATCAAATTGCCGCGGGCGAAGCTCGTTTATCAAAAGCGGCTTGACTTCTAATGGAAGTCAAGCCGCTTTT
>DASVWG010000076.1:0-5363 GCA_036389695.1 Pyrinomonadaceae bacterium | reverse complement strand
TTAAAATTTCCAACTTTTGGTGCAAAGCCATAATTTACAGGAAACTTTTCTGCAAGCGCGCCGATAACTTACACAGACGTTTTAAAAGGTGCAGCAGAGATGAGTTTGCGAATCAGCGAAAATTATTATTATTACGGTTATGAAGTTTTAACCGAAGACGCGCCTTCCGGCACGGAAAATCAAACCGCCGAAGCCGAGCAAATTCAAACCCAAACAATCGCGCAGAGAAACAATCCGAAACTGCCGCCGATTCCGAGCAGCGTCGATTTTACGGCTCTCGGCATCGATACCGAGCTGAAACTGGCGCGCGCCGCATATATGGCGGCGGCGGCAAAAGCCGGAATCGCCGACACGAGCGCGCAGCGAAGATTTGCCGACCGGATGATTGCGGCAAATTCGCCCGAGCTTAAATTGACTAAAGGAAACGTTCCGCTCGACGACGCTATAGTTAAAGGGCGATTAATGAATCAGGGAGTTCGTTTCACTTTATCCGCCGGCGACAGAGAAGCGCTCCGGCTGTTCCGCCAGCAATACGTCGCCGAAAACGGCAAAATTCGCTCGAATCAAAAACCGACCGTCGATTTGCGGCAGGCGCAGACGGCGGAAGGCGTCACACTGCCGCCGACGCAGAACGTCCAGACAAAATTCCGCGTTTTATTAAACAACAACGGCAAGCCGATTACCGACACGCGCGTGCTGGCGCAATACGCGCAAGACCAATATCAGGGCGGCAATCTCTGGGGCGAAAATTACATCCAGATTGCCGAGCTTTCCGCCGGACAGGGCGTGAAGCCGAAAATTACAAACATCACGCGCCTCGGCGACAAAATCGCGGTCGATTTCGAATTGACGCCGCTCAATCGCGCGGTGATTCACGAAAACTATAAAGTCGTGCAGGCTGAAGTTAATCGCGCCGAAGCGATTTATCGCGACATCCGCGACAACAACGAACTGGCAAGCTTCCTGCGCGGAGTTTTTAACGGCGCGGTCAAATCGGTGAAAGGCACGATTGATTTGGTTCTGGATTTGCCCGGCACGCTCAAAGCGCTCTGGCAGGTCGTCGCGCATCCGATTGACACGTTCAACGCGCTGAAAAACGAGTTGAGCGAAACGTGGGAACAATTTAAAAACGCCAGTCCGTCGAAAAAAGCCGAGATGATCGGCGAGCTGGTCGGCTCGGCGGTAGTCGAAATTCTCATCGGCAAAGGCATCGGCAAAGCCGGCAGCATTTTAGCCAAAACTAAAACCGGCGCGAAATTGCTCGAAGAAGCCGGTAATCTGAAAAAAGCCGGTCTGGTCAAAATCGCCGAAGCTTTCTCGGACGAAGCGGCGGAAATTGCCGCCCGCCGGTTCCGGCAAAAACTGCAAACCCAGCTTTATTCGGGCATTCCAGCCGACGCGCTGGCGGATTTAGCCGTCGTCGCCGGAAACCGCATCGGCAAAGGCGCGGTCAGGTTTGCCGATTTTTCGCGGCTGATGGTGCAGGAATTCGGCGACCGCGTCAAACCGTATCTGGAAAAGCTCTACCGCGAGGCGATGGAAAAGCTCGGCAGAAAAGTTGACGATGCGGAAATAAGCATTACCGACCTGAACAAAGTCACCACGCGCCAGCCGATTACGGCAGCCAATCTGGCAAGCGTCGTCATTCCGGGCGTCAAGGGCGGCGAGTTTGCCAGCTGGTTCAACAGCCTGAGCCGACCGGAGATGAATCTTCTCTGGACGAATAAGGCGCTGCGCGAAACTGTCGAGAATCGACTGCGGCATCCGGGCGGATTTCACGAATGGCTGCCGGTTTCGCGCGCGCCGAAGTTTCGCGAGTGGGGCGTGACCGCCGAGCAAATCTGGGATTTGCGCTCGCAAACCAAGGATTTGCGTTTTATCAATCCCGACGGCTGGCACGGCGGAAAAGGCTCGCCGCAAGCGCACCGCGAATTGTTTGATATGGTCGACCGCGCGAACAGCTTCGCCGAGTTCAAGACGCTCATTCAGCAATGGGCGGCGCGGCGCTTGCCGAACGGAGTCAACGATTTGCCGCCGGGACTGCGATAAATAAAACCGTAAAATAAACGAAAGAAAAGCCGTTGAAATGAAATCGACGGCTTTCTTTATGTTATTTCGACTTATGTCGGCGCGCCTTATTCTTTTTATTGATAAGGGAAAGTTCCGATAAATTTAAACGGCGAATCCGTTTTTGTTTGCCCCGAATATTTATAATCGACCAGAACGACCGCCGCATTTGCTTCGGTAATGCCTAAATTTTTCGCTCTCTCGGCGGCTTCGGCGGCATAAGAATCGGAATGAAAGAAACCGTCCAGCAGATTTTCCAACGGCTGGCTGCCCGCGTCGCTGAAATCCGCTTCCTGAAAATCGTGGTCGTAAAAACCGAATCCGATGTCTTCGGCAAATTTGTTCGGCGGCGCGGACGCGTCGTCGTTTTCACCGATTTCCTCTTCGAAAAATTTGTCGAATTCTTCTCGCGAGGAAAAATTGCCCGCCCAGACCGAGACGAATCCTTTGCCTTCCAAATCATACAAACTTTCCATCGGTTTTACTCCTCGAATTTAGCGTAAATTATAGCCTAATCTGATGTTTGAGACAACAAAAACGATGTTCGGCGCGAAGGGAAAAAGCTTCTATTTCTTCATCCTTTCGCCCTTATTCTTTCGCCTTTATTGATACATCCGGCTGAAATAGCGAATCATAAACTCGAAGGCTTCATACGACATATCGAAATAATCTCGAAAGCGCGCGACCAGGTAAGGCAGGGCGAGCAGGACGACGAAAATTCCGACCCACATTTTCACCGGCATACTGAGGAAAAAAACGTTGATTTGCGGCGCGACGCGATTGATAAGTCCGAAAAATAAATCGGTTAAAAGCAAGGTTACGACGACCGGCACGGCAAGCTGCACGCCGATGCTCAAAACGCTGCCCGTGATGACCGTCATAAATTCCGCCGCCGGCGTCCAGCCCGCTTCGATTTGCGGAAAGCGCGTCGCCGGAATAAATTCAAAGCTCCTGACCAGTGCGCTGATAAAAAAACGATGCGCGCCCGTCGTCAGAAAAACGACAATCGCGAGCTGCAACTGGAATTGACCGAGCTCGGAAACTCTCTCCTGCAATTGCGGCGAAAAAAGCTCAGCCATCGTCGAGCCGCGCTGAAAATCGGCGATTCGTCCGGCGACCGCGACGGCTTCAAAAACCAGCGACGCGACAAAGCCGAGCGTAAAACCGACAAAAACTTCTTTCGCCAGCAAGCCGACAAAACCGACCGCGCCGAATCCGAGCGGGCTGCCGTCCGTCGGAAGCTCAGCCAGCAGCGATGGATAAGTGATAATAACTAAAGCCGTTGCGGTCGCGACCTTGACCTGTGACGGCACGACCTGACCGCCGAAAAAAGGAACGACTGTGATAAACGAGATAAAACGCGCAAACGACAAGCCGAACAAAACCAGAAAGGCTTGCGGGCTTTGCCCGACCTCGAAGGTTTTCAGAACGAGTTCTAAAAGTTGAAGAAATTCCTGCACGGTTTAAAAAGGTTCAAAGTTTAAGGTTCAAAGTTCAAAGTCAGGTCGTTAGCTAAACTTTGAACTTTGAACCTTAAACTTTGAACTTGCTTTAGCGTCTGACGCTGACTTTCAGAATCAAATCGAACGAGCGCGTCGAAAATTCCTGCAAAACTTCCATCATCCACGGCGCGGTTATCATGATGACCAGAATCGTCGCGATGATTTTCGGCACGAAAGTCAGAGTCTGTTCCTGCACCTGCGTCAAAGCCTGAAAAAGACTGATGACCAGCCCGACAATCAGGCTTGCCAGGAGCGGCAGGAGCGACAAAACCAGAATCAGCCACAAAGCTTCGCCCGCCAGTTGCGTGTAAATTTCCATTTCTCAAACTCCTTTCGCCTTTGCCGAAAGTAAAAATTAAAGTGTTTCTCTTTGCGACCTTTGCGTCTTAAAACTTTGCGTCCTTTGCGTTAAAAAATTTTCTTAACCGCAAAGAGCGCGAAGGTTTCGCAAAGGTCGCAAAGAGAAATGACCCGCATAAAATTTGTCTTTCGCTCGTCAGACGTAGCCCAAAACAAGATTTTTTATCAGCAGCTCCCAGCCGTTTATCAGCACGAACAGAAGCAGCTTGAACGGCAGCGAGATAATCGTCGGCGACAGCATAAACATTCCCATCGCCTGCAAAATATTGGCGACCACCATATCGATAATCAAAAACGGCACGAACAGGAAAAAGCCGATTTGAAACGCTTCGGTCAGCTGGCTGGTGACGAACGACGGAATCAGAACGCGAAAATCTTCCGCTTTGATTTCGTCCGGATTGTTGCCGTTGCGCTGCGCCATCTGCTGCGCGAGCTGGAAAAACATCACCTGATGGCGTTCTTCGGCGTAGCGCCGGAGAAACTGCCGCAGAGGCTCTTTGCCGCGCTGCGAAGCCTCAAACAAAGTTTTGACGGAAACTTCGCTGAAAATCGCTTCCGTGTTTTGAATCGTTCCGGCTTCCGCATACATTTTTTCGACGACCGGAGCCATTATGAAAACCGTCAGAATCAGCGCAATTCCGGTAATTACCTGATTCGGCGGCACCTGCTGCGTGCCGAGCGCGTTGCGCAAAATCGAAAGCACGACCGCGATTTTGACGAACGAGGTCAGCATTATCAAACCGAACGGCGCGAGCGCCAGCGCGCCGATAACGATGATTAAAACAATCGGGTTGGCGGTGTCGGCGGCGGGCTGATTCGGTAAAGCGACCGGCGCATTTTGCGCCAGCGCGCCGAGCGGAAACAAACCCGTAACCAGAAACGCGCCGAACAACAATTTCCAGAGACGCTGTTTCATTATTTACCTCCTTGCTTGCGGTTGAGAACGTCGTTCAATTTATCGGCGAATGATTTTCCGTTTGCGGACGTTCGCGGCGTTTGCCGGTTCTGCGCCAGCTCGCGCTCGGCTTCGGCGGCAGCTTCGGCGTCGAGCTCCGCGATAAGCTGCACGCCGCTCTCCGAGACGGCAATCAGCAGAAAGCGTCCGGCGACCTCGATGACATACAGATTTTTTCGCGCTTCCAGTCCGATGCGGTCAATCACGCGCACCATATTATTTGACGAAAGCCCGCCGAAGCCCGACACGCGCGGCAGAATCACACGGAAAATCAGATAAGCCAGCCCGCAGACGAACACGAGCGCCATCACCGTCTGCACCAGCATCCACAAAAAATTTAAAGAATTTCCCATATTTTGACCGCTCTGGAGCGGTTGATTAATTGCAGCTTCTTCGTCTGAGAAGCTGTTTGAACATTCGGAAAGAATGTAGCGCCAGCATCTTGCTGGCTGGCGGGTGAGCGTCCCGCTCGCCCTTTT
>DASVWG010000075.1:0-12676 GCA_036389695.1 Pyrinomonadaceae bacterium | reverse complement strand
GCAGAAGCCCGCGCGTGAGCAAGGGCGGAGATTGAGAAAGGGAGACACAGAGACGCGGGGAAAAAAGAAATTCTCCGTGTCGCCGCGTCTCCCTTTCTCCGCGTCTCTGTCCGCCCTTGCTGACGCGCGGGCTTCTGCCTCATTATTCAGCCGGTTTTATTTGCTTCGGGTCGTAATGACCGGCAGATTTTTCTCGGTGAACATTCGATTGAACGCCGCGATGTCGTCGGCTTTAATTCGCGCCAGCGCCGCAAGCTGCGCATCGATGCGCGCCGCCAAATCGTTGTAAACGTCATACGATTGATTGGTCGGCGCGTAATCGGCGCTGTCGACCGCCGACGAAAGCGCGGCGAGCTTGTTGTTGAGCTTTATCGGGTAGTTCAGCGCGTCCTGCCCCGACTTGATTTTCGTCTGAATCAACTCTTCTTCGACCGCCGTCAGTTTTTTCATAATGTCGGCGGCTTTGTCCCGCATGTCCTTTTGCGAAGGTTCTTTCAGCCGCGCCGACAAATCTTCGAGCTGTTTGCGCACGTCGCGAATTTCCAGAATCGCTTCGTGCGTCGCCGTCAGCTTCTGGTTGATTTTCGACATCAAATCGAACTGCTTCTGAAAATCTTCGGCGGTCGTCGAAAGCCGCGGGTCGGACTTGACGGCGAAATTTTCGCTTCCAATCACTTTCCCGTCAACCGAAAAACGCACCTGATAATTGCCCGGCACGACTTTCGGACCGGCGAGACTTCCGCCCCATAAAATCAGTCCCGGAAGATTCGTCGCGCTCGCGAGACGATAATTCCAGACGAATTGATTCAAACCGATTTCCGTCGGCAGATTCGGTTCCGCGCCCGGCGCTTGCGGCGCGCTTGCGCCTTCCGCCGCAGGCTTGCCCGCAAATTTGCGAATCACTTTGCCGGACGCGTCGAGAAATTCGAGCGTGATTTCTTTCGGTTTGTTTTTCAGATAATAATTGACGACCGCGCCGTTCGGCGGATTGGCTCCGAGCGGCACGCTTTTCGGAAACTGGAAACCGCCGCCCAAACCCGCCGAGCGATAAGCGTCTTCGGGCTTGAACAAAAACGTGTCCGCGCGCTGCGCTTCGGTCATTTGATAAAGCAGCGGCAGATTATCGAGCACGTAAAACGAGCGTCCCTGCGTGGCGACGACCAAATCCTTCTCGCGTTTATGCACCGCCAAATCCGTAACCGGCACAATCGGCATATTCAGTCGCAGCGAGCGCCAGCTTTCGCCGTCGTTCGCGGAAAAATACATTCCCGTTTCGGTTCCCGCGTAGAGAAAACCTTTCCGGTTCGGGTCTTCGCGGACGACGCGCGTAAAAGCGTTATCGGGAATGCCGCTCACGATTTTTTTCCACGTTTTGCCGTAGTCGGTCGTCTTGTACAAAAAAGGGCGATAATCGTCCAATTTATACGCGGTCGCGGCGACGTAAGCCGTTCCGGCGTCGTGCGGCGAAGCGTCGATAGCGTTAATCTGAATCCATTCGGGCATTCCTTTGGGCGTGACGTTTTCCCATTTCAATCCGCCGTCGCGCGTGACCTGCACGAGACCGTCGTCGCTTCCCGTCCAGATGACGCCTGCCGCGACCGGCGATTCCGCGACGGTGAAAATCGTCGAGTAATATTCGACGCTCGTGTTGTCTTTGGTAATCTCGCCGCCGGTCGAAACTTGTTTTGATTTGTCGTCGCGCGTCAAATCAGGACTGATAGCCTGCCAGCTTTGTCCTTCGTCAAAGGAGCGAAACAAAATATTGCCGCCCGCGTAGAGCGCGTATTTACCGTTCGCGCTTTTGTGCGGCGAAAACAGAATCGGGTAATTCCACTGGAAACGATATTTCATCGCCTCGGCGCCCGCGCCCATCGGGTTGTCGGGATAAACGTTGACGGTGCGAAGCTGTTTCGCGCGGTGGTCGTAGCGCGTCAGATAGCCGCCGTAACTGCCCGCGAAGATAATGTCGGAGTTTTCCGGATGCGGCGCAATCCAGCCCGATTCGCCGCCGCCGACGTCATACCAATGCTGTTCGCCGATGCTGAAATCAGACGTGCGCGAGGCGATTTTTATCGTCGAGTTGTCCTGCTGCGCGCCGTAGATGTTATACGGAAAATCCTCGTCCAGCACGACGCGGTAAAACTGCGCGGTCGCCTGGTCTTGCTCAGTCCAGTTACGTCCGCCGTCGAGGGTGACGTTTGCGCCGCCGTCGTTGCCGTTAATCATCCGCTGATTGTTGTCGGGCGCAATCCATAAATCGTGATTGTCCGAGTGCGGAACATTGATGTTGGTAAACGTGCGCCCGCCGTCCGCCGATTTGTGAAAGCCGACGTTCATAATATACATCGTGTCGGCGTTCTGCGTGTCGGCGTAAATGCGGTGGTAATACCACGGGCGCTGCATCGTCTGCGGATTGTTGCTGACGCGCTGCCAGTTTTCGCCGCCGTCGTCCGAGCGATAAAGCCCGCCGTCTTTCGCCTCAATCATCGCCCAGATGCGCTGCGGATTAACGGGCGAAACCGCCAGCCCGATTTTCCCCAGAACTCCGGCGGGCAAACCTTTATTGCGCGAAATTTCAGTCCATGTATCGCCGCCGTCGATAGTCTTGTAAATCGAGCTGCCCGCGCCGCCCGATTCAAAGCCCCACGGCGTTCGCCTGATTTGCCACAGCGCGGCGTAAAGAACTTGCGGATTCGACGGGTCGAACGCCAAATCAATCGCGCCGGTCGAGGCGTCGCGGAAAAGGATTTTTTGCCAGGTTTTGCCGCCGTCTTTCGTCCTGAAAATCCCGCGCTCCTCGTTCGGCGCCCAGAGATGTCCGATGGCGGCGACGTATGCAATATCCGGATTTTTCGGATGAATCCGGATGCGCGAGATTTGCCGCGTGTCGCCCAAGCCGACGAATTTCCACGTTTTCCCGCCGTCCGGAGATTTGTAGACGCCGTCGCCGTGCGAGACGTTGCCGCGCACGGTTTCCTCGCCCATTCCGACGTAAACGACGTTCGGGTCTGATTCGGCGACGGCAATCGCGCCGACCGAGCCGGTTTTAAAATAGTCGTCCGATATCGGCTCCCAATTCACGCCGCCGTCAGTAGTTTTCCAGACGCCGCCGCCGGTCGCGCCGAAATAATAAACGTTCGGCTGTGACGGAACGCCCGTGACCGCGCCGACGCGACCGCCGCGATGCGGTCCGATTTGGCGATATTGAAACAGCTTGAGCGGGTCTGAACTTTTCGGCGCGGGCGAAGTCTGCGGCGTCGGCGATGTCTGCGGAGCGGGCGCGAAACTCGGCGTGGCGGTCGGCGTCGGCGTTTGCCCGTTAGCCGGAAAGAAAGCGGCGAGCGCCAGCGACGCAAGCAAAAGAATTTGAATTCCGCCTTTCAGATTGAAAGCGGAGATAGGCGCGAGCAAGAATTTTAACATTGAATGTTTCCCCAAAACTGATTTTGAAATTGCTTTGAAACCTGAAAACCTAGAATAATCCAAATCGTCGTTTAATCAAACACCAAAGAAACGCGCCCGCGAAACAGGCGAAACAACACGAAAATTATTTTTACCTTTTCGTATCTTTCGCGCCTTTCGCGGGCGAAACCGGCGACGCTTTTATAATCAGCCAGACGATTTACGCACTCGCATTTGTGCGCTGAAATGATTCTTTGGTGCATTGGAACTGTTCCAGTGCATACATGAAGAGTTCCAGTGCGCACTTGAACAATTCCAGTGCGCCACAGAATGATTCTGATGCGACAAGGAATCATTCTAATGCGCATTGAAACTCTTCCAATGCGCCACAGAATCGTTCATTGACGTATCAGAATGATTCCGTGGCGTATAGAAATCATTTTGCGGCGCAAAACTCTCGCCTTTTTAACTACGGCTTGGCGTAATTCGGAAAAGCGCCTTTTGCCGGTTTGCGCATCGGGTTCTTTTTGATTTCCGCGAGCGTGACTTCGACGGCTTTTTCAAGCTGGACATCGCGTCCGGCGCGCCACATTTTCGGGTCGAGGTCGACCTCGATGTCGGGCGCGACGCCCTTGTTTTCGACGTCCAATTCGCCCTGCGGATTGCGGAAAGCGACGCGCGGCGCGGTGACGCTGCCGCCGTCAATTAAAGTCGGATAGCTGTAAATGCCGACCAATCCGCCCCAGGTTCGCTTGCCGACCAAAGGACCCAATTTATTCTGGCGGAACAGGAACGGCAGAAGGTCGCCGCCGGAGCTTGAATATTCGTTGATAATCATCGACTTCGGACCGTAGATGGCGCTGACGGGCGTGGTGAAATCTTCGCCTTCGCGCGTCGACCAGTAATTCATCAGCGGTCGGCTCATATAGCTAATCATATAATCCGCCGCGCTCCCGCCGCCGTTAAAACGCTCGTCAATCACCGCGCCTTCGCGGTCAATCTGCGCGAAATAGTAGCGGTTGAAATTCGTGTAGCCCGCGCCGCCCGTGTTCGGCAGATAGATGTAAGCCAGCTTGCCGCCGCTGAGCTCGTAAACTTTGCGGCGATTGCCTTCAATCCACGCCAGATTGCGCAAGCCGCCTTCATTCGCGACCGGCACGACCGTCACCTGCCGCGCATCTCGTCCGTCCGGATTTGCGCCGACCTTGATGATGATTTGTTTTCCGGCGGTTTGCTGGAAAAACGAATAAATATTGTCGCTGGCGCGCACTTCGCGACCGTTGACGGCGATTAAATATTCGCCTTCTTTCACGTTGACGCCCGGCTGCGTGAGCGGCGCGAAAAGCTGCGGATTCCAGTTTTCGCCGTCGTAAATTTTGGCGAAACGATAGCGTCCGTTTTCAATCGTGTAGTCGGCGCCGAGCAGCCCGCCCGTGTAGCGCGTCGGCTGCGGAATATCGCCGCCGCCGGAATTGTGGTGTCCGACGGTTAGATTTCCCAGCATTTCCTGAAACAGGTAATTCAAATCGTTGCGCGAGGCGACCGATTCCAGAAACGGGCGATAGCGTTCTTCCATCATCTTGATGTTGACGCCGTGAAACGTCGGGTCGTAGAAAAAGTCTCGCTGGATGCGCCAGACTTCGCGATACATCTGCTGCCATTCGGCGCGCGGGTCAACGTAAACTTCCATTTCGCCGACATTTAAGACGCCTTCGCCGGGCTTTAAAGGCTGCACGGTCGAAGCGATTGTAAAACGCCCGCCCGCCTGCCCGAACAACATTTTTTCGCCGTTCGCCGAAACGTCAAACGCCGTCACGCCGTCGAGAATTTTTTCGGCTTTGCGCTTGTCCATATCGAAACGATGAACCGTCACGCCGGGCTGCGGCGTCGTGCCCGTGCCAATCGGCGGAATGGCTTCGGCTAAGAAAAACGTTCCGGCTCTGCCCGTCGAGATGCCCTGATAATTGCGCGCCGCAATCGGCAGCGCGACGATGCGCTGGTTGATTTTGTCCAAATCAATCGTCACCGTCACGGGTTCGGGTTTCGCGCCCGGACGCTGCGGCGGCGTTTGCTGTTCCTGCAATTTTTCCTCGTCGCTTTCCGGCGCGAGCGGCGACGGGTCGGTCGCTTTCAAAACGACCGCGTAAATGCTGCGCGTCGTCTGAAACGGGTAGCTCGACATATCGAGCCAGCCCGTCGTCGGACCGTTGTCGGTGCTGGCGGCGAAATAAAGATATTTGCCGTTTTTATCGAAAGCGGCATAGCGCGCATCCGACAAACCGTCCGTCACCTGCGTCGCTTTGCCCGTGTCGAGCGAATAAACGTGGACGGCGCAAAGGCGATTTTTCAGTTGCTTGGTGTAAACAATCCACTTGCTGTCCGGCGACCACGACGGGTCGAGCACGGGAAACGGATTTTCGTAAGTGTTCGTGTCGACCTTGACGACGTTTCCCTTTTCGATGTCGAGATAAAGGACGTTCAGGCGCTTGTCGGTAAACAGAATCTTTTTGCTGTCGGGCGAAAATCGCGGCGAATAAAAATACGAAGACGGATTGCCGAGACTGATTTTTTTCACGTCGCCCATTCCCGTCTGGTCGCGCAGGTGCAGCGCGTATTCGCCGCCTTCATCGGAAAAATACGCAATCCATCTGCCGTCCGGCGACCAAGCCGGGTCGCGTTCGGCGACGCCCGGAGTGTTCGTCAAATTCCGCGCGTTTCCTTTTTCGACCGGCACGCTCAGAATTTCGCCGCGCGCTTCAAAAATCGCCCGCATTCCGCTCGGCGAAATAGCGACGTTCTGCACGCGCTGCGCGACTTTTTCGTAGCGCGGGCGAACCTGCGACAAATCGCCGCTTAAGTTTATATTGATTTTATTTGTTTTGCCCGACGACGGCTCGTAAACGTTTATCGCGCCGAACTGCTCGTAAACGACGCCTTCCGGCGACGCCGAAAAAGTTTTCAAATCAAGCCCCGTGTTGTTCACCGCCGGCGCGACTTTTTTCGTCTTCGTGTCGTAAGCGTAAAGCGAAACATTGCGCCCGCTGCGGTCGGAGAGAAAATAAATCTTATCGCCGACCCATTGCGGCGTGAAATCGTTCGAGTTCGGATGCGGAATTTCTTCGACGCTCGAATCCGAAAGATTTCCAATCCAGATTTTCGTCGTGCGCCCGCCGCGATACATTTTCCATTGCTGGAAAGCCGGACCGAGCGGCATATACGCGATGCGCGAGCCGTCGGGCGAAAACGAGGCGACGCCGCCCGCCAGCGGAAACGGCAGCTCGGTCGGCAAGCCTTCGCCCGTCACGGGCATCGTATACATTTTCGGCAGAGGCATCCCCGAAGCGCGCGTCGAAAGAAAAACGACGCGACTGCCGTCCGGCGTCCAGCCGACGACCGAGTCCGCGCCCGGATGATAAGTGATGCGTTTCGGCTCGCCGCCCATCGCGGGAATGACAAAAGCATCGACGTTTCCGTCGTATTCGCCCGTGAAAGCAATCCAGTTGCCGTCGGGCGAAAAATACGGGTTCGATTCGTTGCCGATGCTGCTCGTCAGCCGTTCGGCATTGCCGCCCGCGCGCGCGACCTTCCATAAATCGCCGCCGTAAACAAAAACAATATCGGTTTTATTCATCGTCGGCTGGCGAAACAACATCGGTTTGTCGCCCTGCGCGAAAGCGGCAGCGGAAGCGACGAGTGAAAGCAAAATAATTAAAACGAAATTTTTCATTATCTCTCCTGTTTAACTACAGTCAGAACCGTCTGCGGTAGCGGACGGTTTAAGTTAAGAATTTCAAGTTTCTAAATTCAGGCTTCTAGTTTGAAGATTCGCTTAACTTGAAACCAGAAAATAGAAACTTTCGCGTTCAACCGCCCGCTACCGCAGGCGGTTCTGACTAAGGTCTTCCCAGACCCGAATCCGTGTGCAGATTCGGATACGGCGGACGCTTGTATTCTTTCGGCGGATTTTTCTCGAGTTCCGCCAGCAGATATTCGACGGCTTTTTCGAGCTGCGGGTCGCGTCCCGCGCGCCAGAGTGCCGGGTCGTATTCGACCTCGATGTCGGGCGCGACGCCGACGTTTTCGACTTCCCACTCGCCGCTCAAACCGTAAACCGCGCCGTTCGGCGCGCGGATGCTGCCGCCGTCCATCAGCGTCGGAATTCCCGAAGCGCGAACCAAGCCGCCCCACGTGCGTTTGCCGATAAGCGGACCGACTTTCAGTTTTTTGAAAAACCACGGCATCGCGTCGCCGCCCGAACCGGCAAGCTCGTTAATCAGCATCGCTTTCGGTCCGTAAATCGCGCCCGCCGGAACGTTCCAGTCTTTGCCGTCGCGAAAAGCGATTTTGGCAAGCTGCTGGCGGTTCAGATATTCGACGACGTAATCAGCCAGCAGACCGCCGCCGTTAAAACGCTCGTCGATAACCGCGCCCGCCTTATTCGTCTGCGCGAAAAAGTAGCGGTTAAAGCTCGTGTAGCCGGGACCGCCCGTATTCGGAATGTAAACGTAGGCGAGCTTGCCGCCGCTCAATCTATCGACCGTGCGGCGATTGTCTTCAATCCACGCCAGATTTCGCAAGCCGCCTTCGCTTGCCGTCGGCACGACCGTGACTTCGCGCGCGCCTTTTCCGTCCGGATTTGCGCCGACTTTTATCACGACTTGTTTGTTCGCCGTGCTTTCAAAAAATTGATAGACGTTATCCGTCGCTTTGACTTCCCTGCCGTTAACGGCAATTAAATATTCGCCTGCCTTGACGTTGACGCCGGGCGCGGTCAAAGGCGCGCGAAGCTGCGGATTCCAGTTTTCGCCGTTATAAACGCGGGCAAAGCGATAACGCCCGTTTTCGATTGCGTAATCCGCGCCGAGAAGTCCGCCGGGCACAAAATTCGGTTTGGGCTGGTCGCCGCCGCCGATAAACATATGACCGACGCCGATTTGGTTCAGCATCTCGCGGAAAAGATAATTCAAATCGTCGCGATGCACGACCGCTTCGACATACGGCGCGTATAATTTTTTCGCTTTTTCGATGTCCAGCCCGTGCGTGTTCGGGTCATAGAAAAAGTCTCGCTCGCCGCGCCAGATTTCGTTAAACATCTGCCGCCATTCGACGCGCGGGTCGACGTAAACTTCCATATCCGCCGTCTTGACGATGCCTTCGCCCGGTCGCGTCGGCAAAGTGGTCGAAACCAGATTCCACGTCGGACCTTGCTGGAAAAGCATTTTTTCGCCGTTTGCCGAGATGTCGAAGCCCTGAATGCCGGTTTTCACTTCTTCGAATTTGCGTTTTTCCAAATCGAATTTATGCAGCGTCATCCCGAAAGGTCCGGTCTGCGCCTGCGGAATTTCCGTGACATACAAAATTCCCGCTTTGCCCGCGTAAAGCCCGTTGTAATTGCGCGCGGGAATCTGCGTGACGCTGATGACGCGCTGGTCGATGCCTTCCAAATCGACGCGCGTCGGCTCAACCGGTTTCGGCTGCGGCGCGGGCGTCGGACTGGGCGACGGCGACGGCGAAGGACTTTCTGTCGGCGTCGCGCTCGGCGTCGCCGAAGGCGCGGGCGAAGGCGTTACGGTCGGCACGACGACGGGCGGCTCGTCTTTCTTTTCCGGCTGGACTTTTTCCTCGTCGCTTTCCGGCGCGAGCGGCGACGGAATATCGCTGCGCAAAACGATGGCGTAAACGCTGCGCGAAGTTTGATGCGCGATGCCGGAAAGGTCAGCGAAGCTTATCGTCGGACCGACGTTGGTGCTCGCCGTAAAAAAGACGTATTTTCCGCTTTTGTCAAACGCGATGTGACGCGCGTCGCCCAAACCGTCGGTGATTTGGTGGCGCTGATTTTTCTCCAGCGAATACAGATAAACGGCGCGCAGGCGATTATCAAGTTGTCTGACGTATGTCAGCCACTTGCTGTCGGGCGACCACGCAGGCTCTAAAACGTCGTCCAAATCGGCAAAAGTATTCGTATCGACTTTGACGTTCGTGCCCTTTTCGACATCGACATACCAGAGGCTTACGTCCTGGCGGTTATAGGCGATTTTTTTGCCGTCGGGCGACCAGACGGGCGACGAGAAAAATCCGGTCGCGCTGTCGCCGAGACGGATTTTTTTAACGTCGCCCATTCCGGTCTGGTCGCGCAGATGCAGCATATATTCGCCGGATTCATCGGAAAAATATGCAATCCATTTTCCGTCCGGCGACCAAGCCGGGTCGCGTTCCATCGCGTTGGTCGTGTTCGTCAGATTGCGCGGGTCGCCTTTGTCGGCAGGCGCGGAGATAATCTCGCCGCGCGATTCGAAAACGGCGCGGATGCCGGTCGGCGAGAGCGCGACGTTTGCGATGCGACCGCCGACTTTTTCATAACGCGGGCGCACGCCGGGAAAATCTCCGGCGACGCGGATGTTTACTTTTTTCGGAGTTTTCGCGCCGGCTTCAAGTGTGTAAATCGCGCCGAATTGTTCGTAAACAATCGCGTCGCCGCCAGCCGAAGCGTATTTTATGTCGAGACCTTTGTTTTCAATTATCTGCTCGACGCGCTTCGTTTTCGTGTCGAACGAGAAAAGCGAAACCACGCCGCCCGCGCGGTCGGACAGAAAATAAATTTTGTCGCCTATCCACATCGGGCATTTGTCGTTGGAATTATCGCGCGGGACTTTTTCGATGGTCGAATCCGACAGCTTCGCAATCCAAATCGGCTGCGTCTGCCCGCCTTTGTAGCGTTTCCAATCGCTCTGCCACTGCGAAAGCGGCTCGTACGCGACGTATTGACCGTCGGGCGAAAGCCAGCCTCTATCAGCCATCGGCAGCGGAACTTCAAACGGGAGACCTGCGCCGTCAACCGAAAAAGTGTAGAGACGCGAAGCGCCGTTGCTGCTGTTGCGCGTCGAAGCGAACAAAACGCTTCTGCCGTCGGGCGTCCAGCCGGAAACTTCATCGACCGTCGGGTGAAACGTCAGGCGCTTCGGCACGCCGCCCGCCGCCGGAACGACATAAACATCGACGTTGCCGTCATATTCGCCCGAGAAAGCAATCCAGCCGCCGTCCGGCGAAAAATACGGGTTCGTTTCGATGCCGACGCCCGCCGTCAGGCGTCGCGCGTCGCCGCCCGCGCGCGGCACCGTCCACAAATCGCCGCCGTATGAAAAAACTATGTCGGTTCGGCTGATGGTCGGCTGGCGAAACAGCGTCACCTGATTCGTCTGCGCCAGCGCCGAAACGCTCAAGGCGGCGAGAAATAAAATGTTTAAGATGATTTTTTTCACTTCGATTTTCTCCGGTAATTACACTTTTCGATAAAATATACGCCGGCGAGCGAAAATCCGCGCAGCCTGCGACGGATTGTTCGACCTCTGGCGCTGATTTTTTGTTTTCCAGCTTAACTGGGAAGCAGAATCAATGCACAGTTTCGGCAGATAATTTCAACTTTCTAAGACTACAAATTTTAAATGCTTTTTTGAGTTTCGGAAAAACGTTCCGCCGCGTCCGGATTAACCTAAACTTCCGGCAATCACCGACGAATTTATTATTGACCGAACTAGATACGCATTAGTTGCAGAAAAAGTTTATACCTGAAGATAAATTTTAGGAAGTGATAGTTGATAACTGATAACTGATAACTGATAACTGATAACTGATAACTGAGAATTATAAGCTGAAAGTTGACGGCTTTTTTTTAACTATCAACTATCAGTTATCAGTTCTCAGTTAATTGAATATTTCACGGCGGCTTCGGCAAGCAGTTGAGACGGATTTACCAAATCCGCAACGTTTCCAAAGCGGAACAAGCGATTTCCGTCCGGAGGTTCGCGGAAAAATTCGCCTGCTCCGCCCGCAAACGTCTCCGGCGCAAACGGGATTTTAAGCGAACGGAATATTCCCGTTCGGCGCAGACAGCGAATTGCGGCAGACCAGTAATTTGTCGGCGAACATCAGCCGCACGTGCAAAACGCCGGTCGCCGCGCTTCTGTATTCGAAATCGTCCTTCGCCGCAAGACAAACCTTCGCACGGCATTTTTCGCACCACGCCAGATAACGAAGCTCGTTTCTCGCCGCGCCGCCGAGGCGCACAATTTCCAGAAAAACCCGCTCGCCTTTATTCATTTGCTCTCTCGCCGATAAACTCATTTTGTCCGGTTCCGCCTTTGCACTATAAGTAAAAAATAAAACCGGAGCGGTGTAATCACCCGTTCAGGTAAGTTTGGACGATGAATAAAAAGGCAGAAACGCGACAGTCATGGAGCGTGTCCAGCCTTAGCTAGTCGAATTGCTGAACTCGGAACACGCTCCATAACTGTCGCGTTTCTGCCTTTATGAAAAAAAGCGGCGGCAAGTAAAAACTCGCCGCCGCTCGCTCTGCCCTTTGTTCGTAAAAACTTATTTCACGATTCCCTCGCGTAGCGCCTTCGCCACCGCTTCCGATTTCGAATGCACCTGAAGCTTTTCGTAGATTCGCTTGATGTAAAATTTCACCGTGTTGACGCTCGTTTTGGTTTCTTTCGCGGCGGTATTGTAGTTGTGACCTTCGACCAGAAGCTTTAAAAGTCGGGTTTCGTGCGGCGTCAAATCGTAATCGACGCGCTCCGGCGGGCGAATCTCGCGAAACAATTTCAAAACGCGCGAAGCCACTTCCGGCGACATCGGCGAGCCGCCATCGACGGCTTCTCTTAAACTTTCCAGCAATTTTGCGGGCGGCGTTCTTTTCAAAAGATAACCGCTCGCGCCCGCGCACAAAGCGTCGAAAATCCGCTCGTCGTCGTCGTAAATCGTCAGCATCAAAATCGTGAGCTGCGGATACTGCTCTTTCAAAATCTTAATGCCTTCGATGCCGCTCATGCCCGGCAGACCGATGTCCGACAAAACCACGTCCGGCACGTTTGATTTGATGCGATACAGCGCTTCTTCCATCGAGTTGTAACTGCCCGCGCATTCAAAACCCGGCGTAAAATTCAAAAGCGACGCCAGCCCTTCGCGGATTTTATGCTGGTCTTCGACAATCGCGGTCTTTATCGGTCTGTCTGCTTGCGGCGCTTCGCTCGCCGTTTCGTTAATCATCATTTTTTCTCACGGCAAATCGCTTCACCTTTATTAAGTTTATGCCTGTAAACAAACGCGTGTCACTACCTGAACGGGTAAATTTTTTCATAAGCGAAGCAGAAGGCGCGCGCGTCGGGCAAGGGCGGAATCGAATGCAAAACGCAAAATGCAAAATGCAAAATAGAAACACTTTCTTCATTTTGCATTTTGCACTTTGCGTTTTGCGTTTTCGCCGCCTTTGCTG
>DASVWG010000074.1:0-10361 GCA_036389695.1 Pyrinomonadaceae bacterium | reverse complement strand
CTTCTCAAACGCGGAATGCGAAGCGCGGAATGCGGAATAAAAATGGATTAATTCTCCATTCCGCATTCCGCGCTCCGCATTCCGCGTTTCCTTAATTTTCCGCTTTGCCGAATTTGCGTTACAATCTCCGTAAATAAGGAGAAAAAGATGAAAGCGCAATTAAAAAATTTTATCGAGCAAATCGGCAAAGATTCCGTCGCCATTATTCCGGCGGCGCACGAAACGACGCGCAGCTATGACACGGAACACAAATTCCGGCAGGATTCCGATTTTTTATATCTGACCGGATTTCCCGAACCGGACGCGATTGCCGTCATCGCGCCGTCGAACAAGAAAAATCCGTTCACGCTTTTTGTTCGCCCGCGCGATTTGGAAATGGAAACCTGGTACGGCAGGCGCGAAGGCACGGAAGGCGCGGTGAAAAATTACGGCGCGTCGAAGGCTTTTCCCATCGAAAAATTCGAGCAGGAATTGCCGAAGCTGCTGAACGGCATCGAAAAGCTTTATTACCGTTTCGGCGTTGACAATAAATTAGACCAGCAGATTTTGCAGTATCTTTCCGGTCAGCGTTTTCGCCGTCTGAAAACCGCCTACCCGCCGCACACGATTATCGACCCGACCGTTTTGATTCACGAAATGCGCCTGCACAAAACGCCGGAAGAAATCGAATTGATGCAGACGAGCGCAAACATCGCCGCCGAAGCGCACATTCTGGCGATGCAATCGGTCAAGCCCGGAATGAACGAATATCAAGTCGAATCTCTAATGGAATCTTATATGCGGCATCACGGCGCAAGCGGCGTCGCCTACAATTCCATTATCGGCGGCGGCGTAAACGCCTGCATTCTCCACTACGTCGAAAACAATTGCCCGCTCAACGACGGCGATTTGATTTTGATTGACGCGGGCGCGGAATACAAAGGCTACGCGTCCGACATCACGCGCACGTTTCCCGTCAACGGGCGTTTCACCAAAGCGCAGCGCGAAGTTTACGACATCGTTCTCGACGTGCAGCTCGAATGCGTCGAAGCGACGAAAAAAGGCAACACCATCAAACAGCGCCAGGAGCTTTCCATCGAGCTTCTGACCGAAGGCATGAAAAAGCTCGGTCTGCTGAAAGGCAAAACGAAAGACCTCATCAAAAAGAAAAAGTTTATGAAATATTACATGCACGGCGTCGGTCATTATCTCGGCATGGACGTGCACGACGCCGGACGCTATTTCACCGAACAGCAGGCGAAAAACTCGCGCCCGTTCGAGCCGGGAATGGTCTTGACGGTCGAGCCCGGACTTTACATTCCGCCCGGCGATAAAGACGCGCCCGCCAAATATCGCGGCATCGGCATCCGCATCGAAGACGATGTTTTAGTCACCGAAGAAGGCAATGTCAATCTGACCGCCAAAGTGCCGAAAGACGCCGAAGCCATCGAAGAATTAATGAACTCGGCAAAAGCTGTCAGCGCAGGCAAATAATTTAATAAAACCAAAAGAAATTGCGTCTTCATTCAGACGCAATTTCTTTTTATAAAAACAAATGCAACTTGAAGAACTCGGCAAAAATCTTCCCGCGCTTTTCAGCGCCCTGCTGGTCAGCATCCTTTTTATCCAATCCGGACTCGACAAAGTCTTCGACTGGCGCGGCAATCTCGAATGGCTGACCGGACATTTTTCCAAAACCTTCCTGCGCGGAACGGTTCCGATGATGCTCGCTACCATCACCGTTATGGAAGTCGCCACCGGATTCTTAAGCGCCGCCGGAATCATCTATTTTCTGGCGACCGGCTCGACCGTTCTGATATTCTACGCCGCCGTTCTCGGCACAGCCTCAATCGCCGCCCTTTTCTTCGGACAACGCATCGCCAAAGATTACCCGGGCGCGGCGGTTCTGGTTCCGTATTTTATCCTGCTGATTATTTTGATGTATCTGACCAATCCGTTTCTGAAAGCCTGACGACTGAACTTTTTTACTTGACGCCTTTTCGTAAAGAGTTGTATTTTTCTATTCACACGAAAATTAAAGAGATATTATTATCTACAATTCAAATACAGAAAGTCTTGTTGCAACAAGCAGGAACTAATGAAAGACTCCACCATAGAAATTTTAGTCTATCAGATAAAACAAGCGAAGAAACGCAATTTGCCTCAGCCGATAGTTTTTCTCGGCGCCGGCGCATCTAAAACTGGAGAGATACCTTTAGCCAGCGAAATAATATCGGATATTTTAGACCAATATAAAACCAATCCAAAGATTAGAGATTTAAAGGATGAGGACAAAAATTATCCGAAGCTGATGGAATGCCTGACTCCTTTCGAGAGAAATGAATTGCTCAAGGGATATATCGACCGCGCAAAAATAAATGTCACGCATATTTATTTAGCGCAGTTAATGAAAGAAGGCTATGTTGATTACGTGCTGACGGTGAATTTTGACAACCTTATGCTGCGGGCGCTGGCGCTCTACAACGAATTTCCGCCGACCTACGATATGGCAATTCTTAAAGATTTGACCACCACGAATTTCAAGACAAAATCGGTTTTGTACCTGCACGGTCAGCATCACGGACTCTGGCTGCTGAATACGCCCGAAGAAATGGATAAGGTCAAAGAATACATACCGTCGGTATTAAACAAAATAGCCAACGAAAGACCCTGGATATTTATTGGCTACAGCGGCGAAGACCCGATATTTAATCACATCGTCAATCTAGGCAGATTTGACAATGCCTTGTATTGGGTTTGTTACAAAGACAATAATCCGTGCGACAGAGTTTGCAAGGATTTGCTCGAAAAACCGAACACCAACACTTTTGTCATAAAAGGCTATGACGCCGATTCCTTTATGCTCAAGCTGAATCAGGAATTGGGATTGGAACAGCCATCAATCATAGATACGCCTTTCACTTCATTAAAAGAGTTGTTGGAAAACATTGTCGATATTGACGAAGAAGAATATTTCAAAGGGGTCAAGGATAGATTGGAAATAGTAAAAACCGACGTCAATAAGGCAATCGACCAGTTTGAAAAGGGCGTTATCGAATCCAAAGAAAATCTGAAAGAGGAAACGGATATAAATCGTTTTAAAAAGGAAATCATTGATAAAATTATTAAAGGCGACTATAACGAAACCGAAATTGCTTTAATTGAAAAGAAAACCGCTGAATTAAATAATATAGAGATAAATAACCTTTTAGCATCTTTATATACATACTGGGGAGCAACAATTTATGATTTGGCGGAATTGAAAAAAGATTTATCGATTTATAAGCAAAGCATTGAAAAATACGAAAAAGCGGTTGCTCTTAATCCTAAAGAAGATAAGGCTTTTAGTAACTGGGGAAATTCACTTTTAACGCTGGCGAATTTAACGGACGATGAAGAGCTCTATCGCCAAAGTATTGAAAACTGTAAAAAAGCCGTCAGTTTGAATCCCAAAAATAGTTTGGCTTTTCTTAACTGGGGAACGGCACTTGCTAATTTGGCAAAATTGAAAAACGACGAAACGCTTTACCAGCAAAGTTTCCAAAAATTTAAGAAAGCAGTGACTCTCAGTCCGAAAAATGATGTGGCTTTTCGTAACTGGGGGTCGGCAACTCTGAGTTTGGCGAAACTGAAAAACGACGAAGCACTTTACCGGCAAAGTATTGAAAAGTTAAATAAAGCTGTCGAGCTGGGCGGTGATTCTTATAACCTGGCTTGTGCCTACGCATTAACAAAGGAAAAGGCAAATGCGTTGAAATATCTGAGAAACAGTTTGAAGGATAAGGAAATAACAGTTCAATACGTAGAAGCCGATAGTGACTGGAAGGAATTTTTTGATGATGAAGATTTCAGAAATTTATTGAACAGGTTCAGAAAGAAAGAAGGTAATATCTAGAAGGCTTCGGATTGCAGACAAAAATTCCGTTTCAATTTCATTAGTTAAATTGAAACGGAATTTTTGCTTTACTCAAACTATCTGGTCAATCGGCTAATGTTAAAAGTTGCCGTGTAAGCATTACGGTTGATGCGGACGTTGGCGCGCAGGCTTGGTTCGAGGCTGACGAGATTAACGGAGTAACTGCCGAACGCCGCGCCTTTCGCGCCCAGGTTGGTGTTCATTTCGAAGATTTCGGATTTGCCGAGCGAGTCGGTGATTTTGACGCGGATTTTGGCGTTGCCCGCCCAGACGCAGCGCATGCCTTCGCCACAGCGCGAATCTTCGACGAGAGAGACGAATTTTATCTTCAGATTATTGCGGGCGAGCGATTTTTGCTGGTTGATGCGCACCTTTAGCGTCTGAGTTCGCTGCGCCTGCGCCGTGACGACGCTGCCGAAAAGGAGAGTTAAAATCAAGCTTAAAAATATTGTTTTCATAATCAATCTCCAATTTAAAACCGAACATTGTTCGGCTGGCTGTTTGAATGTCAATTCGCTTTTCGCGTTGCACGTCGAAAATGCAAAACGTCGAAAATGCAAAACGTCGAAAATGCAAAATGCAAAGTGCAAAATGCAAAATGAAGAAATTAAGTCTGAATCTTAAATCCTGATTCCGAATATTTTGCATTTTGCATTTTGCATTTTGCATTAATTTACGGCGTCAGCCATCTGGTTTCGAGGTCGCCGTTTTCCGTCCAGGCGAACAGCGAGCGGCGATGTCCTTTGACGTTTAATTCGAGGCAGTCGATTTGGTCGATGGTCGAAAAAATTACGGCGAAGTTTGCTTTTCCGGCTTCGGATTCGGCGGCGGTCGGCGCGCGGCTGGCGTAATCTTCGGGCAAGCCCGAAGTCGGTTTCTGGCTGATTTGCGAAGGCGCTTCGCCGACGTAACAGCGGCGCGAGAAAAATTCCGTCGCCAGCCATTGTTCTTCGTGCAAATCGCCTTCGCGGTAAATAATCGCCATGCCTCTGACGCGCACCTGAAATCTTTCCTGCGGGTGATAGAAAAGCCACGAAACATTCGGATTCGTTTCGATTTCCGCGATTTTCGGGCTTCCGGCGTGCGCGTGAAAGGCGAGCGCGCGCGGATTTTTGCGCCAGAACCGGCGCAGCACGACGACGCGAATTTGCGGAGCGCCGCCTGAAATCGTGCCGAAAACCGGCGTGTGAAACGGATGCTCGCGCTCCAGCATTCCTAAATCGAGATGTTTCCAGATTTTTTTGAGAATCTCGCCGTGACTGGTTTTCTCGTTCCAAAGACTCTTATCCAACATAAAGAGAATTAACCGCAGATAAATTGCCGATAGATGCAGATAAGAAAAGAATTCACAGGGATAACAGGATGAACAGGGATTTAAAATAAATCTTTCTTATCCCTGTCTATCCTGTTATCCCTGTAAATTTGTTTTGTGTTTATCCGCGTTCCGCTGCGGTTTCATATTGTTTCATTTTATCAATAATCGCGCTGGCAAAGTCGGCGGTTTTCGCCGTGCCGCCCAAATCTTTGGTGCGCACATCGCTTTCGGCAAAGACTGCGAGCATCGCCTTTTCGACGCGAGCGGCGGCTTCGGTTTCGCCGATGTGGCGGAGCATCATAATCCCCGACATCAGAAGCGCCGTCGGGTTGGCGATGCCTTGCCCGGCAATGTCCGGCGCGGAGCCGTGAACCGCTTCAAAGACCGCGCCCGCTTCGCCGATATTCGAGCCCGGCGCTAAGCCCAAACCGCCGATTAAACCGGCGCACAAATCCGAAACGATGTCGCCGTAGAGATTTTCCAAAACCAAAACGTCGAATTGTTCGGGACGCATCACGAGCTGCATACAGCAGTTGTCGATGATTTTATCGTCCGCCGTAATGTCCGGAAAATCTTTCGCTACGTTGTAGAAGCATTCGAGAAAAAGTCCGTCGGAGAGTTTCATAATATTCGCTTTGTGAACCGCCGTGACTTTTTTGCGATTGTTCGCGCGCGCAAACTCGAAAGCGTATTTTGAAATTCTGGTCGAGGCTTTTTCGGTGATGATTTTGATGCTTTCGACCACGCCCGGCACGACGATGTGTTCCAGCCCGGCGTACAAATCTTCCGTATTTTCGCGGACGACGACCAAATCAAGTCCCGGATAGCGCGATTCGATGTTCGGCAGAGCCTTAATCGGGCGCACGTTGGCGTAAAGGTCGAGTAACTTGCGCAAGCCGACATTGACGCTCGTAAAACCTTTGCCGATGGGCGTCGTCAAAGGCGCTTTGAGCGCGACCCTGTTTCTTTTAATCGATTCAATCGCCGCCTCCGGCAAAGTGACGCCGTATTTTTCGAGCGCCTGCGCGCCTAAGATATGCGTCTCCCATTCGATGTCGACGCCCGACGCTTCGATAATCCGCACGGTCGCGGCAATAATTTCCGGTCCGATGCCGTCGCCCGGAATCAGCGTAATAGTGTGTTTTGCCATTCTAATTACTCACCTTGTTATATTTAGTATATTTTCAATCTTACCTGACTAATCGCCGACAATCCAAATATATTTTCCAATACGGATTAGAAAAGCGAAATTTTCGTCTATATATGGAAGCTGCCGGATAAAGCAAAAAGGCATAAACGCTGGTAGTCATGGAGCGTGTTCTTTAACTATAAGAGACACGCTCCATGACTGTCGCGTTTCTGCCTTCGTCCTGGACGCGCATAAATTTACATAAAATTTTTAAAACCAATTCGATAAACAATTTTTTACTTGAAAAAATTATTTATCGGGTATACAATCCAGCCACTTCTTTTCATTCAGAATTTTATGCAGACAACACGTGAAAATATCACTTTTCCGAGCGCGAAGCATCCCGTCTCGCTCTCGTGCATGATAAGAAATCGTCGGTTTCCGACATAGTAATTGTAGGCGCAAATTTGCAGTTTCCGAAGGCGAGAAATTTTACCGCTCGCGCGTTCGGCGAGGTGAAAAAATGCAAAGCGGATAGTCAACCCCGAAGCGCGAAGTGTATTTTTTAATAAATTTAACGATGCCGGAAACGCGTTTCGGCAAAACCGCCGCCAGCATCTCGTCTATGAATTGCAGATACGATTCAATGATTTTTTAACCATCCTTGCCGGACGCCGGAAAAGCCGTTTTGGCGAGAGATTTCGTGAGCTACAAGAAGATGCCCAATGTTCGACGAAATTGATAAACAACTGGAAAGCTGGGCGAAAGATGTTTTTGAAGACAGAGACTTCGAAATATCTTTTGCCGCACCGGCAGCCGCCGCGGCGGAGACGGAAAAAACGAGCGTTTATTTATACCTGCTCGACGTTATCCCTGCGCCGCCGGCGCGCGCGACGCCTTTGCCGCCGCTCCAGGTAACGCTTCGCTACCTGGTCGTGCCGCAGGCGAAAACTCCTGAACTGGCGCACCGTTTGCTCGGCAGCATACTCATTGCGGCGATGGAAAACGCCGAATTCGAAGTTGAAAAAGAATCTCTGCCGCTCGACCTTTGGCAGGCTTTCGGAATCGCGCCGCGACCTTCGTTTATCCTGCGCGTGCCTTTTAAACACGAAAGAAAAGAAACGCCCGCGCCGCCCGTCCGCTTTCCGCTTACGATTCGGCAGACCGCAATCGTGCGCCTGCGCGGGCAAGTTACGCTGAACCAAATTCCGCTCGCGGCGGCAAAGGTCGAAATTCCTTTGCTCAGGCTTTTTACCGAAACCGACACGGACGGCAAATTCCGCTTCGGCTCGCTACCGCCCGAACCGAAAGACAAAAAACTGCTGATTCGGGCGAAAGGACGCGAGTTTTCCGTTTCAACCAGCCAAGCCCAGCGGCGCGGCGACCTGTTTTTAATAGACCTAAAATTGGAGGATTAAGATGCCGAATTATCAAACACCGGGAATTTACATCGAAGAAATTTCCACCGGGACACGACCTATCGAAGCCGTCGGAACCAGCACGGCGGGCTTTGTCGGCACGGCACCGAGAGCCGACGCGCGCGTCAACGAAGCCTTTGCCGTAAACAGCTGGTCGCAGTTCGTTAAAGAATACGTCGCCGAAGACAGCCGGAGCACGCCGCTTTCACAGGCGGTTTTCGGTTTTTTCCAAAACGGCGGCAGTCGCTGCTACGTCGTTAATGTCGGCGCGGGCGGCTCGCTGCTCGGCGGCGGGAAACGGCGCGAGGGACTCGCGCTTTTGGAAGAAATCGACGAGGTCGCCATCGTCGCCGCGCCGGGCTTTGTCGATTCGGCTTCGTATAACGCTCTGCTCGACCATTGCGAGCGTTTGCAGGACCGTTTCGCCATTCTCGACGCGCCCGAAAACGTCACTAATATCGACGCGCTGAAAAAAGTCGGCGTGCCCGGTAAACCGAAAAAACCGGACGCTGAAGGTGCCGCCGCAGGCGATACCGGCGGCAGCGACGGCGCGCGACCGCGCAACAGCGACCGCGGCTACGGGGCTTTTTATTTTCCGTGGATTACCGTCAGCGACCCGCTCGCGCCGAAAGACCCCCCGGTCGCCGTGCCGCCGTCCGGACATCTCGCCGGCATCTACGCCCGCACCGACGGAACGCGCGGCGTGCATAAAGCTCCGGCAAACGAAACCGTGCGCGGGGCGCTCGATTTGACTTACCGCATCACGCAAGCCGAACAGGGCGAGCTGAACACTCTGGGCGTCAACTGTCTTCGATTTTTCCCGACGCAGGGCATTCGCGTCTGGGGCGCGCGCACCTTAGCCGACAGCGCCAGCGAATGGCGTTATCTGAACGTGCGCCGCCTGTTCAATATGATTGAAGAATCGATTGCGCGCGGCACGCGCTGGGTCGTTTTCGAGCCGAACGATATGACGCTCTGGAAATCAATCACGCGCGACATCCGCGCCTTTCTGACGCTGCAATGGCGACAGGGCGCTTTGATGGGCGCGACGGCGGACGAAGCGTTTTTCGTCCAGTGCGACGCGGAAACGAATCCGCCCGAAGAGATTGATGCCGGACGCGTTATCGCGGTTATCGGCATCGCGCCGGTCAAACCTGCCGAGTTTGTTATTTTCCGTATCGGACAAAGCGCCGCCGGAACTGAAATCGAAGGAGGAATTTAAATATGGCGACGCCAGAACAAACAGCACCCGCCGCAACACCGGCAAACGCTTACGTTGACCCGTATCGCGCCTACAATTTCAAGCTGGAAATTATGGGCATTACCGAAGCGCATTTTACGGAAGTCAGCAATATGGAAGTCAAGGTTACGCCGATTGCCTACCGCGAAGCGGGCGACAGTCAGGTCGTGCATTACGTTCCCGGTCAGACCGAATACGGCGCTATCACTCTGCGCTACGGCTTGACCAGCTCGCGCCAGCTCTGGGACTGGTTTATGACCGGCGTCAAAGGCAACGTGCAGCGCAAAAACTGCTCGATTATCGTGCTTGCCGCCGACGGTAAAACCGAAGTCCTGCGCTGGAACCTGATAAACGCCTGGGCGGCGCAATGGCGCGGAGCGATTTTGAACGCTCTCGACCAGGAAGTCGCCATCGAATCGCTGACGCTCGTCTGCGAAACGTTTGAAAGAGCCTGACATCGTCCGACGATTTTCGATTTTCGATTTTCGCTCTGCGATTAGTGGAAAGTTGTGCGCGTAACCGATTACAAAATTAAATTTTTCGAGTTTCTTGCCGAAAATCTGCGGCGGCTGGCGGCGCGTCTGAGCGCGTCGCCGCCGCTCGCGGAAGAAGACGATTCGAGCAGCGAAGAACCCGCTTCGGCGCTCGAAGACTGGCTGGCGAGAGTGCGAAAAGTTTCGCCCGAAAACTGGGTTGATTTCGCCGCCGGAAACGAGACCGAGCCGCCGGTTCGGGAAAGCGAATTCGCGCCGGAAAGCGCGGCGGACGAGATTGAACCGGCGATTCGGAAAAACGAAATCGAATCGACAATTCGCGAGAATGAGGTGCGGTCAGGAGTTCGGAAAAATAAGACTGAATCGGCGATTCGGGAAAATGAATCGGAGCCGGAGATTCAACCGCCGGATTCTTATTCCGTCGATGAAGCGGGCGAAGATTTCATTCGGCGAAAGTCGAAAAATCAAACGCCAGTCAAGACGTTTTTCGAGAACCGGCGCAAAGAAGCTTTAAAGACGCGTGAAATTTTCGATAAGCCGGTTGTTTCAAATAAGTCCGATAAATCCGAAGCTTTCGATAATCCGGTAGTTCCGCATAAACCTGAAGCTTCCGACGCGCCGGAAACTTTTGCCGGGACGGAAATTTCACATAAATCCGAGCCTTCCAAAACGCCGGAAATTTTAAACAAGCCGGAAACTTTGGCAAAGGCGGAAATTTTAAATAAGTTTGAATTTTCAAACGAGTCCGAAGCTGCCGACCAGCCGGAAATTTTCGACGATTCGAACATTTCAAAGAAGTCTGGGACGTCCGTCAAAAATGAAGCTTTTCCAGTTGAAAAGCCGAAGAAACCGAAAACCGGCGCGCGTTTT
>DASVWG010000073.1:0-16708 GCA_036389695.1 Pyrinomonadaceae bacterium | reverse complement strand
GTGCCCCTACATTTATGTTTGACGATTTGGATTATTTCTTCCGGTGCAAAATAAAATCGACTAAATCTTCCAGTAAATCCGTATTTCTATCAATTCGTTTTAACGCCGTAATAGCTTCGGCTTGAACTTTCGCCGCGAGCTCGCGCGTTTCTTCGATTCCGTAAAATGCCGGATACGTCGCCTTCTCCGCCGAGATGTCTTTGCCCGCCGTTTTGCCCAAAACTTCGGTCGTCTGCGTCACGTCGAGCAAATCGTCGGTGATTTGAAACAGCAGACCGAGCGACGCGGCGTAAACGGAAATCTCTTCGAGCTCGGTTTCGGCAGCTTCGGCGATAATCGCGCCGGCACGCGCGGCGACTGAAATCATCGCGCCGGTTTTGTTTTGATGAATCGCTTCGAGCCGCTGAATCGAAATCGTTTTTCCTTCGGCTTCGAGGTCGAGAGATTGCCCGTCAACCATTTTGGCGGCTGAATCTGCCAGCTCAGTGATAAGCCGGACGCGAATTTCCGGCGGTAAATTCGCGTCTTCCGCAATCGCCTGAAAAGCCAGCGCCTGCAAGCGGTCGCCAGCCAGAATCGCCGTCGCCTCGTCAAATTTGACGTGGCAGGTTTCGCGACCGCGCCGCAAACGGTCGTCGTCCATCGCGGGCAAATCGTCGTGAATCAGCGAATATGTGTGAATCATTTCAATTGCCGCCGCCGTTTTCAGAAGCTTTTCTTCGCCCGCGCCGAAAGTTTTTCCGGCGGCGAAAACGAGCGCCGGACGAAAACGCTTGCCGCCCGCGAAAACGCTCCAGCGAATCGCTTCGTATAGTTTTTCAGGCTCCGTCCGCGGGTTCGGAATAATTCGGTCGAGCGCGTCGTCAACCGCTTTTTGGCTCGCCTCAAAAAAATCTTTTAGTTTGTTCATCGACAGAAAAAGAATAGCCTGCCGGACGGGAAAAGCGCAAAATTTGAAAATTCATTTCCCGGTTTCTGCAACTTTCGCGCGCGTGTGGTAAAAATATTTTAATGGAAAGCGGTCTGAATATTTCAAAAGACGAATTTCGCGCCGCGCTCTCGCGTTTTGCGAGCGGCGTCACGGTCGTCACGACCAGAGATAAGGAAAATCGACTGCACGGCATCACGGTCAGCGCGTTTTGCTCGGTCTCGCTGGAGCCGCCGCTGATTCTGGTCTGCATCGACAAGGAAGCCGGAAGTCATTACGCTTTCGAGCAGTGTAAAGCGTTTGTCGTCAACATTCTGCGCGAAGACCAGCAGCTTCTTTCCGACCGCTTCGCTTCGCAGCTGCCCGATAAATTCGAGAACGTGAAATATCGTCCGGGAATCGACCGTCTGCCTGTTCTGGAAGACGTTCTGGTTAATCTGGAGTGCCGCCTGGTCAACGCGCACGACAACGGCGACCACACGATTTACATCGGCGAAATCATCGTCTCGACGGTTAACGAAGGCAAACCGCTGATTTATTTTCAGGGTGATTATCGAAAGATTCGAAGCTGAAATTGAAAGGATAAGAGATAAAAAAATAATGTCGCTAATGTTGAGATAGCGGGCATAACCGACGAGTGTGAGTAATATCTGCCCGGTTGTTCGTCATTAGCGACAAGGTATCCGGCGAATCCACCGAATATTAATTGAATTATCAAAAGGTCTTTCCAAGCAAAAATATTAAAGTTAAAACACGGATGATTCAGTGTCAGCAAAATTGCCAGGAGGCATTGAAGAATCATCCGTGATGACCGACAACATATTTTTCTATATCCAAATTTGGTGCCACAAACTTGAATTTGCAAAATTTCTTGCTAAACCTTGAAATACTTGAAGTTACTGAAAAACCGGAAATTTCCGTAAGCCGGCGAATACTATCAAAATTGATAGTATTTTCAGAGCATCACTATCAAAATTGATAGTATTGCCTTTTTTAAGCCGTCAGAGAGAAAGACGGATTTCAAACTTTCGCTTGCATTTTTTCTTCGCCTTTTTCCGTTCCTGCTTCCGGCTGCATTTGCCTTTGGCAATTTGATTTCGTATAATTTGTTCTTTTCGACTGGCAAGCAAATTCTTGTCTGACGCGGAAGGAGATAAATCAATCATGAGTTACGCAATCATCAAAACAGGCGGAAAACAATATCCGGTCGAAGCCGGACAAACCCTGCGCGTGCCTTCGATTCAGGGAAACGAAGGCGAAAGCGTGGACATCGAAACGCTTTTAGTCAGCAAAGACGGCTCGACTTCGACCGAAGGCGCGACGCTCAAAGCGACCATCGTTTCGCACGGCAAAGCCGATAAAGTTATTGTTTTCAAAAAGAAACGCCGCAAACAATACAAACGCAAACAAGGTCACCGTCAAGGTTACACGGAAATCAAAATTGACACGATTTAGGAGGATTTTAGATTTTAGATTTTAGATTTTAGATTGGAAGCGGAATTTGGCTCACGCCAAATAAATTAAAAATATTCCTTATCCAATCGAAAATCGGCAATCGAAAATCGAAAATTAAGAAATATGGCACATAAAAAAGGTGTAGGTTCATCGAGAAACGGGCGCGACTCAGCCGCACAGCGTCTCGGACTCAAAAAATTCGGCGGTGAAAAAGTGCGCGGCGGAAATATCTTAGCTCGCCAGCGCGGAACGAAATGGAAACCGGGCAACAATGTCGGACGCGGAAAAGACGACACGCTTTTTGCTTTGATTGACGGCATCGTTACTTTTGAAAACAAAGGTCAGAAAGGCAAATTCATCAGCGTTTACGCCGAAGCCGCTGTGGCGGAAACCGAAGCACAAGCCGCGTAAGGCTGCGAGTTTCAGACTGTTTCAAGCTTTAATTTTTAAAAAGATGTCGAGATTATTAACAATCTCGACATCTTTTTGCGTCAGAAAGGCAGAAACGCGGGCGGTGATGGAGCGTGTCTTTTAAACGCGGAATGCGGAACGCGGAACGATGAATTCGGGATGCATAAATTGCAATTCATCGTTCCGCGTTCATCGTTCATCGTTTCAAACACGCTCCATCACCGCCCGCGTTTCTGCCTTCCAACTTTTCAAAATTACTAAATTTTTTCGGCTGCTTTCGGAAAATTTCGGCGAGAAATTTAATTTTGAAGCTTTTTTTAACAAAAAAAGCTTCAAAATTCGCCTTTGCAAGAAGTTTTTTCCGCTTCGAAAATTTTTTTTCGACCTTGATTTTCGAGTTTTCCACAAGCGATATTTTATTTCCCCGAAATCGCCTGATTTTTTAAATTTTAAACTGAAACGGCTTGCGTAGTTTTCCACAATCTTTTCCACAGGCAAGCGGCGAAATTTCCCACAGCTCTTTGAAAATTAACCCGTAAATAAACGGTAAAACTTAAAGTATTTTCTTCTTGACACGAAAAAAAACTCGTGTAGAATCGCTTCTACAGTCAAAACTGCTTACGGGCGTTTGACCGATACAAGGATAGGCAAACAAAGGCGGTGACGCATTGTTTGAGGGCAGCTGAAGACGGAAAGAGGTTGCTATTTACGCCTTGAATCGAAGCCGAAAGGCTGGCTCTAGAAAGGTCGCAAGACTTTTCGAGCTGTTCGGATAAAAACGAGCAGCGCCTTTTGGAAAGGTACAGCCGAAAGGGGAGCAAAGTCGCTTATGCTTCGGTATAAGCCTCGTTGCCGGGGACGTAACCGGCGGTGGAGGAAAAGCCACCAGAACAAAAACCTAGCGGCACACTGCGCCTCAGGGCGCAAACGGGATGTGCAAACATTCCGCGTGCTGACCGGAGATACACTCGCCGCGAGTCTCTTCGGAATACAAAATCGGCGATTTATACGTGTACATGTTAAATCGCCACCCTTATTTGAATACCTTGTGTATTCTATAAGGACAAGATAGCGCCGTCTTGAGAAATCGAGGCGGCGCTTTCCTTTTTTATTGAAGAATCCGGCAGACGGAAGACTGTAGAAATTTTATCTTTTATCTACTGTCTACCGGCTTCTGACTTCCGGCTTCTTTATTTTGCACTTTGCATTTTGCGTTTTGCATTTTCTATCTCTCGTTTGCCAATCGCCGCTCGCAACTCTAAAATCTAAAATTACAGATGTTTATCGACCGCGTGAAAATTAAAATCAAGGCGGGTGACGGCGGCAACGGCGTGACGGCTTTCCGGCGTGAAAAATTCGTGCCGCGCGGCGGACCTTCGGGCGGCGACGGCGGACGCGGCGGCAGCATCTGGCTCGTCGCGGATGAAGGCTTAAACACGCTTCTGCACCTGCGCTACAATCCCGAACATAAAGCCGAGCGCGGGCGTCACGGCGAAGGCTCGAACCGGCACGGCAAAGACGGCGAGGACGCAACCATCAAAGTTCCGGTCGGGACGCAGGTTTTCAATGCCGAAACAAACGATTTGATTTTCGATTTCACCGAAGCCGGACAGCGTTTCCTGGCGGCAAAGGGCGGCAAAGGCGGTTGGGGAAACGCGCATTTCGCCACGCCGACGCGCCGCGCGCCGAAATTTCATTACACCGGGCGACCGGGCGAAGAAAAAGAGCTGCAGCTCGAGCTGAAATTAATCGCCGACGTCGGGCTGGTCGGTTTTCCGAACGCGGGCAAATCGACTTTGATTTCGGTCATTTCCGCCGCCAAGCCGAAAATCGCCGATTATCCTTTCACGACGCTGGAGCCGAATCTCGGCGTCGTCGATTTGGGCGATTACAAAACTTTCGTCGTGGCGGACATTCCCGGCTTGATTGAAGGCGCTTCGGAGGGCGCGGGGCTCGGCGATAGATTTCTGCGTCACGTCGAGCGCACGAAATTGATTTTGCATCTGGTCGATGTTTCCTCGCTTTCCGGCAGAAATCCGGTCGAAGACTACGAAATCATCAATCGCGAGCTGGCGAATTACAATCAGGATTTGGCTGAGCGCCCGCAGATTGTCGTAGCGACGAAGATTGACGCGCTGGACGAGCCGGAAAGATTGGAAAATCTGCGCGAAAGAGCGCGGGCGGATGAAAAAGAATTTCTGGAAATTTCTTCGGTGACGAATCTGGGAACGAAGGAACTCGTTTCGGCGGTGGCAAAACAACTGGAAGAACTTTCCGCTGCCGGACTCGATTTAAAAATCGAGATTGCGAATGAAGGTTGAACTTATCAACTTTATAACGCCCGGCGGCTCGCGGAATTTTCTGGATTTGCCCGGACACGTAATCGGCGGCGACGATTTATACGAATATCTGGGCACGCTGGACGGAGTAGAAATGAAAGGCGCGGCGGCTGATTTCACGGAAGTCTGGATGGATTTTTCATTTCGCGGTTATGATTTTGCAATCAACACGCAATTGGGCGATTACTGGTTTTTCGCCGAAAATCCTGATTGTCCCGAAGAAATTTTGCTTGAAGTGTGCGACCATTTTCGTCAGCTTTTGGAAAAATGAATGCTGAACAAAGAGCCGGAAAATGAATACTCAACAAAAAGACAAGTGGAATAAGATACGTCAAAAAGGACAATTTCGCTTTATTTTAAGCGGTTTTTTTCTTTACGGACTGGTAATAACATTTTTATCCATTCTGACTGATTATAGTTTTGAGTTTTTCTTCAGAGACGCGCCGAAATATCTGCACGAATCGGATAGGTTCTTTTACAAAATTTTGTTTCGCGTGGTTCTTTCCTCGCTCCTCGGCTTTTATATAAGCTACTCTTTGTGGAATAAAAACGAAAAGAAATTTTTCGAGTGGGATGAAAACGAAAAGAAATTTTTTCAAAATCCGGAAGAAAGATGAAACGAATTGCATTTTACGGCGGAAGCTTCGACCCGGTGCACGACGGGCATCTGACGATTGCGCGAAAGCTTTCGGAAATTTTTGATTTGGACGAGTTCGTTTTCATTCCCGCTTTTCACGCGCCGCATAAAAAGGATAAAAAGCCGACTTCCGCTTTTCACCGTTTCGCGATGCTCGCGCTGGCTACCAGCGACGCGCCGCAAATCAAAGTTTCCAGAATGGAAATCGAAGCGCCTGAGCGTCCCTTTACGGTCGAAACATTAACGCGTTTGAAAAACGAGTTGACCGATACGCAGATTTTCTTCGTCATGGGCGCCGATTCGTGGCAAGATATAACGACGTGGCGCGAATGGGAAAAGGTTCTGAGCATGACGAATCAAATCGTCGTCACGCGCCCCGATTATGAAATCGGTTTTTCGCACGTCACCGAAGAAATTCGAGAGAGAATCGTCGACTTGCGCAGCAGTCAGCAATCAGCGGTCAGCCGTCAGCCGTTGGGCGATTCACGATTCACGATTCACGATTCACGAATTTTCATAACGGATGCCGTGCAGATTGACGTTTCGGCGACGGAGATTCGCGGGAAAATTCGTGACGGCGCTGAAGGCTGGCAGGAGTTTCTGCCGACGGAAGTTATAAAATATATTGGAAAATACGGGCTATATTTGAAATAATCTACAGAAATGGAAAATACGCTGAAAGAAAAATCTCTGCAACACGAAACCGCAACGCTGACCATTACCGAATCGCGCACGCCTTTCGCGGAACTGGACGAAAACATTCGTCTCGCCATCAATTGCGCGAACGATAAAAAAGCCGTCAACACGGTCGTGCTCGATTTGCGCGAAATTGCCAGCTTTACCGAGTTTTTCGTGATTACGAGCGGCACGAATCAGCGGCAGGTGCAGGCGATTGCCGACGAAATTCAGGAGCAGCTAAAAAAACAACTCGATTCGCGCCCGATCCGCATCGAAGGCTATAACACGGCGGAATGGATTCTGCTCGATTACGGCGATTTTATCGCGCACGTCTTCGACCAGAAATCACGCGAATTCTACGATTTGGAACGTCTCTGGCGCGACGCGAAAAAAGTCGAGACTCCAAATGAATAAACGTTATGTCTCACATTGTTTTACTCGGAGATTCGATATTCGATAACAAATCTTACGTCGGCACCGAGCCTGACGTGATTTCTCATCTGCGGCAAATGCTGCCGGTGGATTGGCAGGCGACGCTCAACGCCGTCGACGGAAGCGTGGTCGAAAATGTCGGCGCGCAGCTCGCGAAAATTCCAGCCGGAGCGACGCATCTGATTGTCAGCGTCGGCGGAAACAATGCGCTGATGAACGCCGATGTTTTGCAGCTGCGAGCCGATTCGGCGGCGGAAGTTTTAAATGTTCTGGCAAACCGCGCGGGCGATTTTGAATCTCAATACCGCCGAATGCTTGCGAATATTTTGAGTCGAGATTTACCGACCGTCGTTTCGACCGTTTATTATCCTAACTTTCCCGATTCTTTGATTCAAAAAATAGCGACGACCGCTTTGACGGTTTTCAACGACGCGATTATTCGACAGGCAATCTCGGCAGGCGTTCCGTTTCTGGATTTGCGTCTGATTTGTAATGAACCGGACGACTACGCCAACGAAATCGAGCCGTCCGGCAAAGGCGGCGGAAAAATCGCCGCGAAAATTCTGGAAGTCGCCCGAAACCACAATTTTTCAAATCGTCGAACATCCGTATATTTTTAATGTAATATAATTTAATAGGACGAAATATGAAATTTAAAGCTTTTAGATTATTAATAACTCTTTTTCTGACCGTGTTCAGCCTTTTCTCCACAGCTCAGGCGCAGACGACCAGCCGCGTTTCCGGCACGGTGACCGACCCGAACGATGCCGTCATCGTCGGCGCGCAGGTGATTCTGCGCGGCACGATTTCGCGCGCCGTCGTGACCAACGACAAAGGCGAATTTGCTTTTGAAAATCTGCCCGGCGGCGATTACGAATTAAAAATTTCCGCCAACGGCTTCCGCGACCAATCGCAAAAAATCACCGTCGGCGAACAGAGCCGGACGATTAACGTGCAGCTCAAAATCGGCTCGCCGACCGTTTCCGTGACGGCGGAAATCAATCAGGAAGTTGACCGGCAAGACCTGCCGCAAGCCGTCAATCTTATCGGCAGCCAGGAAATTTTAGAACGCGCCAACCCGATTATCGCGCAGGCGGCGCAGGAAGAAGCCGGAATAAACTTACAGCGCACCAGCCCGACGATGGGCGGATTTTTCATCCGCGGTCTGGTCGGCGCGAAAGTCAATGTTTATGTGGACGGCGTGCGCTATACGACCTCGGCGCAGCGCGGCGGCGTCAGCACGTTTTTTAATCTGAACGAGCCGACCGGCTTGCAGTCAATCGAAGTCTTGCGCGGCTCGAACGGCGCGCAATACGGCTCGGACGCGCTCGGCGGCACGGTCAGCCTGCTGACCAGAATTCCGACGCTCGGCGACACCGAACCGGAATTTCACGGCGAATTCAACACCGGTTTCAACAGCGCCGACCGCTCTTTCGGCGGCTCGACCCTGCTCAGCTACGGCACGAATAAACTCGGCGGCTACGTCAATCTGGCGGCGCGGCGCGTGAATAATCTGCGCGTAGCGCGCGGCATCGACACGCACTCGGCTTTGACGAGATTTTTGGGCTTGCCTTCCAACATTCTCGGCGAGCGCCTGCCGGACACGGCTTTCACGCAATACGGCGGCGCGTTTCGCTTGAATTATTCGCCCGGCAAAGACAGCCAGCTTATTTTCAATTACCAGCGCAGCCAGCAGGACGGCGGCAAACGTTACGACCAGTTGCTCGGCGGCGACGGCAATCTGATTGCCGATTTGCGAAATTTGATGCTCGATTTAGGCTATCTGCGCTACGTCAAGACGAATTTTCTCGGCTTTAACACCGCTTCGTTTACCGTCAGCTACAACAGCCAGCGCGAGGAGCGCGTCAATCAGGGCGGTCAGGGCGACCCGTTCGGCAATATCACGCATCAATACGAGCGGACGACGGCGACCGGCTTCAGCTTTTTCCTCGACAAAGACCTGCCCGCGCGCAATTCGTTTTTATTCGGCGGCGACATCTACAACGAGCGTGTCAACGCGCCGGCTTATACGCTGACGCCAGCCACCAATGTCGTGAGGCTTTCGCGACCGCGCGTGCCGGACGAAGCCAAATATCTTTTGGGCGGCTTGTTCATACAGGACGCGTGGCAGGCGATTCCCGACCGTCTCAGAATCAGCGGCGCGCTGCGTTACAACGTCGCCAATTACAAAGTTCGCGGCGCTGACAGCCCCGTCGTCGCCGGTTTTAGATTGTGGAACGACGACAGCCTGAGCGTTCAGGATTTTTCGGGACGCATCGGCGCGGTTTTGCGAATTTACAAAGAATTTCGCGTGGCGGCGAATTACAGTCGCGGTTTTCGCACGCCGAGCATCACCGATTTGGGAACTTTGGGCTTAACCGGCGACGGTTTTGAAGTCGACCACACGGCGGCACAGAGACTTGGCGGCACAATCGGCACAACCGCCGGAGCAAACGCCGTAACGACCGGCTTGCCCGTCGAGAAACAACGCTCGGAAGTCACCAACAACTACGATTTCAGCGTGCGCTACGGCAATAAACGCTTTGAAACCGAGGCGACCGTTTTTCTGATTGATTTCCAGGACGCCATTACCAAACAGGCTTTAATTCTGCCGACGGGCGCGGTCGGGCAATCTTTGGGCGACCAGGTGATTAACAACCAACTGGCAAACGGCGTCGTTTTCGTGCCGCTTTCGAGCTCGCCGGTTTTGGTTCGCGCCAATTACACGGGCGCGCGTATTTACGGCTTTGAATGGGAAACCGAAGCGCGCCTGACGAAGGAATTAAAATTTACCGGAAACTACACTTACATTCACGCCAAAGATAAACTGACGGGCTTGCCGCCGAACATCGAAGGCGGAACGCCGCCGCCGACCGGCTTTGTCAGCTTTCGCTACGAGCCTTTAGGCAAACCGTTCTGGCTTGAATTTTATTCGACTATCGCCGATAAACAAGACCGTCTGTCGAGCCTCGATTTGGGCGACCGCAGAACCGGCGCGGCGCGCACGCGCGGGCAAATCGCAAACTTTTTCCGGCGCGGCGCGTGCGTTCGCGGTTTAACTACTAACACGAGCGGAACGGGTTGCGGCGTGACAGCCAATAATCCGACTTACATTTTGAACTCGACCGGCGAAACTCTCGCACAGGTGCAAAACCGCCTGTTGCCTATCGGCGCGACCATTAACGGCGTCACGGTTATAGATGTCAACACGTCTGTTCCGCTTTTCACCCAATTGCCTTCATACGCGATTATGAATCTGCGCGGCGCTTTTCGCTTCGGCGAGCGTCATCAGATTTTCTGGGCGTTTGAAAACATCTTCGACCGCCCGTATCGCAACCCGAGCTGGGGCATCGACGGCGCGGGACGCAGCATCCGTGTCGCCTATCGCTTTCGTTTCTAAAGCGAAAAGGTGACTAAAGGTTAAAAGTGAAAAAGTTATTGCGGCAAAGCCGACGTGACTTTTTCACTTTTTCACTTTTTCACCTTTTTACTGTTTCACTTTTTATGCGTTTTCGCTTCGTCTGGATTGGCAAAACAAAGGATAAAAACTGGCGCGCGCTGCAGGAAGAATACTGCGCGCGCCTTTCGCATTTTGTAAAGTTTGAAATAATTGAATTAAAGGACGCGAGTGACAAGGAAATTGAAAGCAAACGAATACTGGAAAACCTGAATCCAAGTGCATTCGTCGTCTTGTTGGACGTGAAGGGACGCTCGGTCAGTTCTCACGAACTCGCGGAAATGATTGAAAAATGGCAGAATCGGGGCTTCAAAGAAATCGCTTTTGTCATCGGCGGCGCGGAAGGCGTCGCTTCCGGGGTTGTCGAAAGAGCCGATTTTAGTTTATCCTTATCCGTTCTGACTTTGACGCACGAAATGGCGCGGGTCGTGCTCTTAGAACAGCTGTATCGCGCATATACCATAATCAAAGGGTTTCCATATCAGAAATGAACGAACTGAACCAAATTAAAGAACAACTTATCGCCGAGCGCGATACTTTATTTACCAAGCTGTCGGGCAATGACCTTTCGGTGGACGATACCGAAACGCCCGACCCGGTTGATTTAGCGGTGCAGAATTACTCGAAAAACGTGATTCTGGCGGTTTCCGAAAACGAAACGCGTCAGCTCATGTTAATCGACGAAGCTTTGCAGCGCATCGAAGACGAAGAATACGGCACGTGCCAGAACTGCGCGAAGGAAATTCAGCCGAAGCGTCTGGCGGCGATTCCGTGGGCGCGTTATTGCCTGAACTGCCAGGAGCTGGTCGAAAAAGGAATGATTGACGCGGACAGCTTGTAATGAATACTGCGGAAGAACCGAACGACAAAAACTCTCCCCTTTTCGGTTCTTCGCTTTCCGCCATCTACGATGCCTGCCTCAGCTTAATCTACCCGCAAATTTGCCGCCTCTGCGAAAAATCGGTCGAACAACGCGCCGACGGCGTCGCCTGCCGCGCGTGCTGGCAAAAAACCCGGATTTTCACGGGCGCGGAAATTCTCTGCGAAAAATGCGGCGCATATCTGGAAACGAGCGGCGAGAAATTTACAACCTTCTGCCGCCGCTGCGAAGATGATTCTTATGATTCGGCACGCGCCTGCGGACTTTACGAACACGCACTTTTAGCCACCGTTCTGAACCTCAAAAAAACTCCTTTCGTTCCCTTAAAACTCGAAAATCTTTTCTTCGAAGCCTTTCTGAAATCTACTTTTCCGGACGCAACCCGAATTATTCCCGTTCCGCTTTCAAAACGCCGTCTTAATGAGCGCGGATTTAATCAGGCTTCTCTTTTAGCCAAAATTTTAGCCGAACGGGCAAATTTGCCGCTGGATGAAAACAGCCTGATTCGCCGGATTCACACGCCGCAGCATCGCGCCGGAATGGACAGAAAAGCGCGCCTCGAAAGCGTGCGTAACGCCTTTGAAGTGACGCGCCCGAAACTCGTCGAAAACGAAAATATTTTATTGATTGACGACGTTTTCACTTCCGGCGCGACCGCCGCAAACTGCGCGAAAGCCCTGAAAAACAAAGGCGCGCGAGCGGTTTACGTTCTAACCGTCGCGCGAGCGTTTTGAGGGATGAAGGATGAAGGATGAGGGATGAACGGAAGAAAGTTTTGAGTTTTAAGTGTTGAATTTTGAATTTGTAATTAAACGAATCATTCAAAATTCAACACTCAACATTCAAAACTTTTTCATCCCTCATCCTTCATCCTTCATCCCTTTAAATTACGGCTGGTCGAAAGCCGGAAGATATATATCGCCGTTTTGTCCGAATTGCGCGGCGACGAACGCGCCGTTCGAACTGTTGAGGCGATACCAGTTGCCGCCCGTCGGACGAAAGACTGCAATGTCGTCTTTCGCATCGCCGTCATAATCGCCGACGACCGGGCGGTCGCCATTAGTTCCGAACTGCACCGCGACAAACGCACCGTTCGAGCTATTCAGCCGATACCAGGTTCCGTCGCTCGAACGGAAAACGGAAATATCGGTTCTGCCGTCGCCGTCAAAATCGCCCTGCGCCGTCGTGTCCGCGCTGGCGCCAAACTGCGCGGCGCTGAAGCTGCCGTTCGAGCTGTTCAGACGATACCAGCTTCCGGACGAGCCGCGATAGACCGCCAAATCGTATTTCCCGTCGCCGTCGTAGTCGCCCGGAACGGCGATGTCGCCGTTTGCGCCAAACTGCGTCGCGGAAAACGCGCCGTTCGAAGAATTTAAGATATACCAGTTGCCGCCGTTCGGTCGGAACACGGCGAAATCGGCTTTCGCGTCGCCGTCGTAATCGCTCGCCGCGGGCGAATCGCCGTTTGCGCCAAACTGCACGCCGAAAAAGGTATTGGTGCTGCTGCGCAGGACATACCAACTGCCGCTCGACGGGCGGAAAACGGCGATGTCGGTCGTATTGTCGCCGTCGTAATCTTCCGGCGCGGGTATGTCGCCGTCAATGCCGAACTGCTGCGCGCGAAACGTATTATTCAAGCTCTGGTTGATATACCAGAAGCCGCCCGCGGGGCGATAGACGGAAATATCGGTTTTGAAATCGCCGTCGAAATCGGCGTTGGCTTTCGCCCGCACGACTTTATCAATCTGCCCGTTTGAATAACAGACGTAAATCTCGCCGTCCGCGTCTTCGCCGAAAGAAATTATCTGTCGCGGCGTGTCGGCGAGCAGAATCTGCTGGTTGCCGTTCCACATCCAAATCTCGCCCGAACAATAATCGCCGTAGATATACGCGCCGCCGGGCAGAGAGCCGCGCGAGCCGCGATAAACGTAACCGCCCGTAATCGAACAGCGCCCGCCCGTGTGACTGTATTGGAAAATCGGCGGCGTGTGCGCAATCGGCGTCATGCCGCCCGCGCACAATTGCGGGTCCAGCCCCGTGCACTGCGTTCCTTCGTAAACACGCCAGCCGTAATTCGCGCCCGGCGTGACGATGTCAACTTCTTCGATTACGCCCTGTCCCACATCCGCCACCCACTGCTGATTCGTGGTGCGGTCAAACGACCAGCGCCAGGGATTTCGCAAGCCGTAAGCCCAGATTTCCTGGCACGGCTGCCCGCTCGTCGTGCTGCCGCTCTCGCAGCGCGTCGTGTTCGCGCCGGTAAACGGGTTTCCTGCCGGAATCAAATACTGCGTCGGCGAGCCTTGCGGAACATTAACGTCGATGCGCAGCATTTTGCCGAGCAGTTGTGAAAGGTTCTGCGCCCGCGCTCCGGGGTCGTTTGCCGAGCCGCCGTCGCCCATTCCGATATACAGATAACCGTCGGAACCGAACTCAATCATTCCGCCGTTGTGATTGGTAAAAGGCTGCGGAATGGTGATGATGATTCGCTCGCTGTTAAAATCGCCCTGATTCGGGTTGCTCGCCAGCGTCGTATATTCGGCGACGACCGTCGCGCCGTCGGCAATGCGCGTGTAATTAACGTAAAATTTATGATTAGTGGCAAACTGCGGGTGAAAAGTCAGCCCCAAAAGACCGCGCTCGTCACCGGCTGAAGTCGGAGTACGCACACGGGACGCGATGTTGATAAACTCGGTCGGCGTGAATGAACCGGGCTGTAAAACCTTTATAAATCCGTCCTGCTGCAAAATAAATTTTCGCCCGCTGCCGTCTTTCGAATGCGTCAAAAGCACCGGACGACTGACGACGCCCGTCGGCAGAAACGGCTGGAGCCGAATCGTAAAAGGCGGCGGCGGATTCTGTGCCCAAACCGCGCCGACCGCTGCCCAAATCATAATCGCCAGACTTACAAATAACTTAAATTGTCGCATATTCCCCCTAGACATTTTCAGATGTAATCTCAATTCAAAATCGAAAACTTCCCTTTTCGATTAACGCGGAATCTTTGCCCGCCCCAGTGTCTTTAAATCCTTAGACGCTTCGGAAAGCAGCTTGGATGGCGAACAACGCCCGTCGCGCAGCCGCCCGTCTTCATCCGTGCGCGCAAAAACCAGATATTTTTCGCCGACCTGATACCACGCTTGATAACGCGCCGTCTCATTTACGCTGACTTCGATTTTCTTACCTTTCGCGCCTTTCCAGTATTTCACGACCCGAAACTCGAAAGTCCTCTCGTCCCCGTTTTTCGTCTCACTTAAAACTTCGCCTACAAAAACCGCGCTCGAATTCAGCAAAGCCGTCTTCAAACCCGGAATCGCGCATTTTCCATTCGTCGCCGCCGGAAAATTTCTCGTTTCGGCAGGCACATTACTCAGAAGCAAAATCAAACAGCAGATTACGGCAAAACAAAAATGTCGCATAATATTTTCTCTTTTAGGAAACTCGGGAAGGTGATTTAATTTTAAGTCATCGGAACAGATAAAAACAAGAAGAATTTAGTTTCGTCCTTATTCGTGCGCAAAATGTTCTGAAAATCTACAAACGGTAGCGAACTTTCTTTTTTCTCAATTCTGCGTCTTCGACCTCAAAATTTTGCAGGCGCAGCGTGACGTCCGCCGTTATTGATAGAGGCGAAGCTTGTCCGTTTTTGAGATGAAACGTTCCCGCCGCCGCAATCATCGCGGCGTTGTCGGTAGAGAGATGTTTGGACGGGAAATAGACGGGAATCCGCAGTTTCTGTCCTGCCTGTTCGGCGGCTTCGCGCAGGGCGTTGTTGCAGGCGACGCCGCCGGCGACAATCAGGGTTTTCGGATTTAGCTCGTCGGCGAGTCTTTCCATCGTGCCGACCAGCGATTTGACGACCGTGTATTGAAAGCTCGCGCATAAATCCTTGATTTCCGGCGAGATGTTCTCGTCCGGCGCGGCGGGCTGGATTTCGTTTTCGCGGACGTATTTCGAGACCGCCGTTTTCAAGCCGCTGAAGCTGAAGTCGGGTCTGCCGTCGCTGATTTTCGGCAAGGTGAATTTGATTTTTTTTGCGTCGCCTTCTTTAGCGAGCTTTTCGATGACCGGTCCGCCCGGATAGCTTAAGCCGAGCATTTTGGCGACTTTATCGAAGGCTTCGCCTGCCGCGTCGTCGCGCGTGCGGGCGACGACTTTGTATCTGCCTTCTGCGGGAATAAAAAATAAATTCGTGTGACCGCCGGAAACTATCAGGGCGAGCGCCGGATATTCGATGGGCGGATTTTCGAAGGCAACCGAATAAACGTGACCTTCGATATGATTGACGCCGACAAACGGTTTGTCGAGCGCGAACGCCAGAGCTTTGGCGTAGCAGACGCCGACCAGCAGCGAGCCGACCAAGCCGGGACCTTGCGTGACGGCGACGGCGTCGATGTCTTCTAATTTAATATTTGCCCGTTTGATTGCTTCCAGAACAATCGGCTCGATTTTGTTCAGATGCTCGCGCGAAGCCAGTTCGGGAACGACGCCGCCGTAAGGTCGATGCAAATCGATTTGCGAGGAAATAACCGACGATAAAATTTCTTTCCCGTCGCGAACAACAGCCGCCGCCGTTTCGTCACACGAGCTTTCAATGCCTAAAACCAACATTCTTTTAGTCTAGCAAAAAATAAAAAAGGCAGAAACGCGACAGTTATGGAGCGTGTTTGTTAGCCAAGAAACACGCTCCATAACTGTCGCGTTTCTGCCTTACTATTTTCCTGACAAACAAAAAAACGTTCCCTGAAATTTCAGGGAACGTCCTTAAGTCAGAAATTGACAATGTCCACTTATGACTAAAAAGTTCTACATGACAGGAAAGAACTACACACCGATTAACCTACCCCTTGCTCGTTAAAACCTAAACCTACCCCTTGCTCGTTAAATAACCCTTTGCTCGTAAAAATCCCTTGTTCGTAAAAGCTATTATTGCTGTCTTTGTTTTTCGATTTCCGCCGGACTCTTTGCGGGAGTGTTGTCAGTCGCCGTTCTCAAAAAGCCTCCAAAAACCAAAATTGCTACAATTATGATAAATGCTGCGATACTGGTTAAAGCCCAGATGGTTCCTCTGTAAGACTTCGCCGTATCTTCGCGAACGACTCTTTCCTCGCCGTCCACGCTTATAACGTCCTTAGCCATTTCCATATCTCCCTTATCAAAAATCCGTGCATCCGCAACCGCAGACGCTTCCATTAGAGCAATGAGCGTGCCAAAGTATTGATAACGGCAAATTTACCGAAAATACAAGGTTTGCGCCCAAATTCGCGTTTTTTGAGCTGAAATATTACTTGTATCGTTTCCAAACAACGTTGGATTAATTCGATACAAAACTAGCTATCTATCTGTGTCTCCGCATTTTGCACGATAACCGTGTTCGGCGGATACATTTCGACGCCGCCGCGGCTCAGCGAAGCTTTAATTTCGGTCGCCACGCGGTCAAAAACTTCTATCGGCTTGGCTTCATTCGTGTTTATCCAGAAATAAATTGCCA
>DASVWG010000072.1:0-14625 GCA_036389695.1 Pyrinomonadaceae bacterium | reverse complement strand
TGTTCATCTGTCAGTTGTGAATGTTCATCTGTCGGTTGTGAATGCCCGCCTGTTAGCTGTGAATGCTCGCCTGTTAGCTGTGAATCTTCGTCTGTCGCTTGTGAAGGAACGATTTTCACTTGTGAATCTTTAATCAACAGTTATGAATCTTCGGTCAAAAGCTGTGAATCCGCGTTCAACGGCTGTGAATGTTTAATAAATAGTTAGTCAGAACCGCCTGCGGTAGCGGGCGGTTTAACGCTAATAGTTCCAAGTTCCGGGTTCAAAGTTCCAAGTTAAATTACTCATCAAACTTGAAACCTGAAACTCGGAACCTGGAACTCCCGGCTTAAACCGCCCGCTACCGCCGACGGTTCTGACCTTGCTTTGCGCTTTTTACAGCCTTAAACTAATATCAAAGCAGATTTTATATTCATTGAAACAAGGTAATTATTATGTCGGAAGTCAAAGAAGCATTAACGCCCGCGCAAGCCGCCGTCGAGCGCTGGGAAGAAGAATCCTTAAAAAAAGTTCTGGACAAAACGCCGGAAAGAAAAGCGAAATTTGAAGGCGTCAGCTTAGAGCCGGTCGAGCGGCTTTACACCGAAGCCGACACGGAAAACATTCCGGCAGAGGAAATCGGTTTTCCGGGCGAATTTCCCTACACGCGCGGGATTCACCCGACCGGCTATCGCGGGCGTCTCTGGACGATGCGCCAGTTTGCCGGATTTTCCTCGCCCGAAGACACGAACCGGCGTTTTAAATACCTGATGGCGCAGGGTCAGACCGGCTTGAGCGTCGCCTACGATTTGCCCGCGCTGATGGGCTTGGACGCCGATTCGCCTTTATCGGAAGGCGAGGTCGGCAAATGCGGCGTCGCCATTTCGAGCCTCGCCGATTTTGAAGTTTTGTTTGACGGAATTCCGCTCGAAGACGTGACGGTTTCGCAGACCATTAACGCGCCGGCTTCGATTTTTCTGGCGATGTATCTGGTCGTCGCCGAAAAGCAAGGCGCGGATTTTACAAAGATTTCCGGCACTTTGCAAAACGATATTTTGAAGGAATACATCGCGCAGAAAGAATGGATTTACCCGATAAAACCGGCGATGAAGCTGGTCATCGACACGTTTGAATACTGCACGAAATACGTGCCGAAATACAACCCGATTTCCATCTCCGGCTATCACATCCGCGAGGCGGGCGCGACGGCTTTGCAGGAACTCGCGTTCACTTTGCGCGACGGCGTGGAATATGTTCAATACGGCATCGAGCGCGGCTTAAATGTTGACGAATTCGTCCCGCGTCTTTCGTTTTTCTTTAACGCGCACAACGACTTTTTCGAGGAAATCGCCAAATATCGCGCCGCGCGCAAAGTCTGGGCGAAAACGATGCGCGAGCGCTTCGGCGCGAAAAATCCGCGCTCGCTCCAGATGCGCTTTCACACGCAGACGGCGGGCGTTTCGCTGACCGTCCAGCAGCCTTTAAACAACATCGCGCGCGTCGCCATCCAGGCGCTCGCCGCAGTTCTCGGCGGCACGCAAAGCCTGCACACCGACGCTTACGACGAAGCGCTCGCGCTGCCGACCGACCAAGCCGCCTTGATTGCTCTGCGAACGCAGCAAATCATCGCCGAAGAAACCGGCGTCGTCAACACGGTCGACCCGCTCGGCGGCAGCTGGTATCTGGAATCTCTGACCGAGAAAATGGAGCAGGGCTGTTTCGATTATTTCGATAAAATCGACGGTTTCGGCGGTATGGTCGAAGCCATCGAAGCCGGTTTCCCGCAGCGCGAAATTCAGGAATCGGCGTATCAATACCAGAAAGCCGTCGAGCGCAAAGAACAAACCATCGTCGGCGTCAACAAATACGCTATGGAAACCGAGCTGCACAAAACCGACATCCTGCAAATCGACGAATCGGTGCGCGATTTGCAATTAAATCGTCTCGCGAACACGAAATCGACGCGCGACAACGGCGCGGTCGAAAACGCTCTGGACAAACTGAAAAAAGCCGCGAGAGACAACGAAAACACGATGCCCGCGACGATTGAAGCCGTCAAGGCTTACGCCACGGTCGAAGAAATCTGCTCGGCTCTGCGCGACGTTTACGGCGTTTACGAAGAACCGGCTTTTTAAGTAAAAAGGCAATGGCAACAATGAGCAATTTACAACTTGAGCTTTTGAGACTCTACGGCAACGACGTCTCGGACGAGACTTTGCACGAAATAAAGAGTTTGCTGGCAAAATATTTCGCCGACAAAGCGACGAAGGCAATGGACAAAGTTTGGAACGAAAAAGGTCTGTCCGAACAAGATATGATTGACTGGACGAATGAACACAACCGCCTTGAGAATCGTTCTTGACACAAATATCTTAGTCGCCGTTATCAGCCGAAAATCGCCTTTTCGATGGATTTTCGATTGTATTATCGACGGTAAAATTATTCTTTGCGTTTCAAATGAAATTTTATTCGAGTATGAGGAAGTTTTGGCTGAAAAAACAAGCCCTGAAGTTGCTGAAAATGTCATAAACTTTATTACTGTTAATCCATTTACAGAAAAACTGGAGATTTTTTTTAAATTCGGATTGATAACGGAAGACGAAGACGATAATAAATTCGTCGATTGCGCCATAGCTTCAAACGCGATTTGCCTGGTTTCAAACGACAGGCATTTTCAAGCATTGAAAACGATTGATTTTCCGAAGGTTACAGTTCTTGAATTACAGAGCTTTGAAAAAAAATATAAAGCTGTTTTGACGGAAAGTAATTAAAGCAGTCGAAGAAATCTGCCCGGCTCTGCGCGACGTTTACGGCGTTTACGAAGAACCGGCTTTTTAGAAAGCCGTTTATTTCTATGTTTAGGGTGAATAAATAAATGATTTTTTTAATTTCAAAGAAATTTTCTTTGTGCCTAGCTTTATTATTTCTTGCAAACATTTTGTGTTGCAACTCCTCTCCTGAAAATAATACTGCAAAATTTGCCACTTCAGTAGATGCTCCTTTGAGTTTGCCGACTCCTTGGGATGGTTTTGAATGTAGTGATAAATGGAAAATTACTGGCTATTTTACGCCAGTTGAGACAGAATACCCTGCTTCGCCAACGGAAAAAATAAAAATAACACAAGAGTTTAGCTCCAGTAACGGAAAATATGTGGATATAAATATTAGTGAGAAGTTCAGCAAAGAATTTCTTAAGTTAATTTATGATAAAGAGTCTTGCGATAAATATATTAACGGCAATACGGATTTTGATTGCGGTGAAGGATTTGGCAAAACAAAGTTCGGTTGGTATTTAGGCGGTTTTGTGGAAAAGAAAAAATGGATTTGGATAAAATCCGATGCACCTCTAGGTGATAGAGATAACGTATTGGACCTTAATACTATCGCAGTAACCATTGACGAGAATAGTAATAAAATACCCAGAGATAGTTTAGTAAAAATTCCTGATTTGCCATTACCTTATAATACAAAAATATTTTCGGTTAAGGATGTTGGATTGTCGGTCGGAGAAAAACAAATTGATATTTACTGCGGAGAAGGAAAAAGCGCAGAGCAGGAAACCTTTAAAATTACGCGACTGGAAAGTAATGAGCTGGTAAAGGTTTGCTACAAAAAGTCAAACTAGATGTAGTGAGAGTTATTTTTTTGCAAAACAAACTTACTTTCGCGAAAGGAAAATGAAGGGTTTGAGCTTTTTTCAAAAACAAGCATCGTACTACCAAAGACGCGCAACTAAATGGGTGATGAACCGACTAGGCAGAGCAAGTTTTAACGCTTGATAAAAGACAGTGAAAACGCCCGCAAAATTTAAATTATAAATGCTCAGACCGACCGTCATTGCCGTTCCGATATTCGCGCTTCTGATTGCAATTGAAGCGTATATCGCCGTGCGCCACGCGCAGGAAGAATACGACCGCAAGGATGCGTGGACGAATATCGCGCTCGGTTTCGGCAGTCTCGTTTTCGGGGCGATTTTCGGTTTGATACAGGCGTTTTTTTATGAAATGCTTTACAGCGTTGCGCCGTATCAGATGCCGATGAACGCGTGGTGGGCGTGGTTGATTCTTTTGTTTGTCGACGATTTCGCTTATTACTGGTTTCATCGCATCAGCCACGAGATGCGGTTTTTCTGGAATTTTCACGTCGTTCATCATTCGTCGAATCAATTCAACCTGAGCGTCGCCGTCCGGCAAAGCTGGTTTTCCGGCATCGCGCACTGGATTTTTTACGTGCCGATTGGGCTTTTGGGTTTTCCGCTCTGGTCGTTTGTTTTGATGCACGGGCTGAATCTGATTTATCAATTCTGGATTCACACGAAACTGATTAAAAACTTAGGTTTTCTCGAATATTTTTTAAATACGCCTTCACATCACCGCGTTCATCACGGCGTGAATAACGCTTATCTCGATAAAAATTATGCCGGAATTTTTATCATCTGGGACAGGCTTTTCGGCAGTTTCGTGAAAGAAGACGAAACGCCGCGTTACGGCATTATCAAACCGATTGACAGCCGCAACTGGCTCTGGATAAATTCGCACGGCTGGTTTGAGATGCTTGAGGCGATGAAAAAACAAAAAACTATCTTAGGCAAAATCCGCTGCGTTTTCGGGTCTCCAAATATGGATTTCTGAGACTATGAAAACAACAAAAATTTTTGCTTTTTCGTTAATTTTTATTTTTGCCGTCCAAGCCTTCAGCCAAAGCGTAAACATCACGCCGCGCAGAGTCGTCCACCGGCGCACTAATACCGGCGCCGACTATAAAAAGAAATACACCGTCGTCTATCCGAAAATTTCCGGCACGAGCCGCAACCTGAAACAAAAAATCGAGCGCAATCTGCGATACGAAAAAACGTTCAGCTATTTTTTTGCGAACGGTCTGGACGAAGAATATCAATTGCTCGACAAGGCTTATTATCGCGTCATCTACAACAAAAACGACATTTTGAATCTGCGATTTTCCATCGACGTTTCGGCGGCTTATGAATCGCATTACGATAAAACGGTCGCCCTCAATCTGCGAACGGGCGAGATAATCAAACCGGAAGACGTTTTTATCAAATCGAAGTTGGAACAGCTGGCGAAAAGGCTCGACAAATCTTTGCAGGCGGAAATCGACAAAGCCGTCCGCGAAGTCAAAAAAGAATGGGGCGAAGAAGAAGGCTCGCAAATCTTAACGCAGTTTGAAGGAAAAATTTTTTCGCCGCTGCAATTGGACGAATTTGAAGTGAGCGACAAAGGACTTACGTTCGTTTACAAATACGAGTTTGCGCACATCGTCAGAAACCACGAGCCGCCGGGCAGATTTTTTCTGAGCTACGCGCGGCTGAAACCGTTTGTCAGGCGCGACGGTTTGTTTGGCAGATTCGTGCGGTAATGCGTGTCAGTAGCCCGACCGTAAGGAAGGGCTTGGCTTGAAATCTCTATTCGTTGGAAGCCCGCGCTGACGCTTGGGCTACTGACACGTCGCGCTAATTTGAAAGTTTGATATAAAGCAGCGCGCCGACGGCAGCGCCGATAGAAAGCCGGATTAGAAATCTCCAGCCTCTTTCGTATGTTTCAGGCGGCAAATTCAATATTTCGCTGACCGTCAGCCACCAGCAAAATTTTTTGGCATTCGCTTTGAAATCTTCCAAATCATCGAAAAATAATTTGAAAAGCGCGGCGAGAATCAGCGCGGCAATTAATATCGAAAATATTTCAGGCATTTTTGAAGTTTGGAGAGGAGAAGTTTCGGCGGAAAACAACTCTCATTTATAAAGCAGCAGAAAAAGATTTTATTTTGAAAGCATTTTTTGAATTGAAAACTTCGAGAAGTTGCGATTAAGATAAACTTATGAGCGAAAGAAAAATACGAGTTCTCGTGGCAAAGCCCGGGCTGGACGGGCACGACCGCGGCGCGAAAGTCATCGCGCGCGCTTTGCGCGATGCCGGAATGGAAGTTATTTACACAGGACTGAGACAAACGCCGGAGATGATTGCTTCAGCCGCTTTGCAGGAAGACGTCGATGCGGTCGGCATCTCGATTTTGTCGGGCGCGCACAATACTTTGTGCCCGCGCATCGTCAATCTTCTGCGCGAAAACGGAATGGACGACACGCTCGTTTTAGTCGGCGGAATCGTGCCGCAGGAAGACATTTCCGAATTAAAGGCGAAAGGTATTTCCGAAGTCTTTCTGCCCGGCACTTCGACCGAAGACATCGTGAAATTTTTACGCGAAAACGTCAAAAATAAAAATTAATTTTGTGGAATAAGGTTTGCACTCGAAAGGCTCAAACGCCGAAAAGTGTATTATACTTTTACACAAACGGTCAGATTAAATTTTAATAAATACAACAAGGAGATAAGAGATGAAAAAATTAACGTCTTTGATATTTGCTTTGGCAATGATTTTATCAATCGCTTTTGTCGGTGAATTGACCTCTTCCGGTAATCCGTTTTCCGCCGACGCGCAGGTGACGGTCGTTAAGAAGAAAAGTGTCGGCGGCGCAAAATACGTCTATCGCAAAGCCGCCAACGGCACGCGCTACGTTTATCGTAAAACCAAACAAGGCACGATTTATGTCGGCAAACAAACCTGGAAAGGCGGAAAATATGTGACGACCAAAACCGTCTCAGGAACGAAATACACGTCGCACAAAGTCAAACGCGGCACAAAATCCGTTTTCAGCAAAACGAAAAAAGTTGTCACCGGCAACTAGCACAAGTTAAATTTTGTTGATTTAATAGAAACCGCAAACACTAAAAAATTTGCGGTTTCTTTTTTATTTATGAAGGAAAAAGTCAGGGTAGCCAGCGGGCAGGGTTTCTGGGGCGATTTATTGACCGCGCCGGTCGAACAGGTGCGCGGCGGCGCGATTGATTATCTGATGCTCGATTATCTGGCGGAAGTCACGATGAGCATCGTGCAGAAACAGAAACAGCGCGACCCAAGCGCCGGTTACGCGCGGGATTTTATCAGCTTAATGCGCGAGATTTTGCCGGATTGCGTAGAGAAAAACATTAAAGTCACGGCAAACGCGGGCGGCGTTAATGTTCCCGGCTGCGCCGAAGCCGTGCGCGAAGTCGCGCGTGAATTAAATCTTTCCGGCAAATTCAAAATCGGCATCGTCACCGGCGACGACATTCTGCCGCGCCTCGACGAATTTCTGGCGGGCGGCGTCGCGATTACGAATATGGACACGGGCGAATCGCTCGCGTCGATTCGCGATAAAGTGCAATCGGCAAACGTCTATCTCGGCGCAAAGCCTCTGGTCGACGCTTTAAATCAAGGCGCGCAAATCGTCATCGGCGGACGCCTGACCGATACGGGCTTGACGCTCGCGCCGCTGATGCACGAATTCGGCTGGACGTTTACCGACTGGGACAAAATCGCGGCGGGCACGATTGCCGGACACATCATCGAATGCGGCGCGCAATGCTCGGGCGGAAACTGCCAGTACGATTGGCAGAACATTCCCGATTTGGCAAACGTCGGCTTTCCGATTGTCGAAGCTTACCCGGACGGCGAATTCGTCGTCACGAAACACGAAAACACGGGCGGCATTGTCCATATTCCCTCGATAAAAGAACAGCTTTTGTATGAAATGGGCGACCCGAAAAGCTATATTACGCCCGACGTCGTCGCGGATTTCACATCGATTCATCTGAAAGACGACGGCAGGAACCGCGTGCGCGTTTACGGCATCAAAGGCAATCCGAACACGGAATTTTACAAAGTTTCCATCGCTTATTCGGCGGGCTGGAAAGCCGTCGGAACGCTCGTCTACGCTTATCCGGACGCTTACGCGAAAGCCCAAGCCGCCGATAAAATCCTGCGCGCGCGGCTCGAAAAGTTAGGCTTGAAATTCGACGTCACCTTAACCGAATTCGTCGGCGTCAACGCCACGCACGGGCATCTCGCCGGTGAGCCGCCGAAAGATATTCCCGAAGTCCAGCTCCGCTTCGGCGTGCGCGGGCAAAACAAAGCGGACGTCGAAAGATTTACCAAAGAGCTTGCGCCGTTAATTCTAACCGGACCGCCGGCGGTGACGGGCTTTGCGGGCGGCAGACCGAAAGTCGAAGAGATTATGGCTTATTTCCCTGCTCTGATTCCGAAAACCCTGATTGAAACGAAGGTCGAAGTTATTACTGCATAATTTTCCACAGAGACACAGAAAAGAAAAATTAACAGGGATAATAGGATTTACAGGGATAAATAAAAATCATTTTCTTATCCTGTTTATCCTGCTATCCCTGTCAATTTTTCTTTAAAAAATCTCTGTCTCTCTGTGGTTTAAATCAGTTCGGTTTCGGCGTGTCTGACGATTTAACGTCGCCGGATTTTACTTCGACGTCGGATTTGGTGAATTTCGTGTATTCAAACGTCGCGACGGTGTCTTTGACTATCATAAACTGTTCGTCTTTGCGCCGGACTTCGTAATAGGTCAACGTGATTTTTTTCGGCGTGACAAAGCCTGACTCGTTTTTCTGGTATTCGAATTCGGTTCTGAAAACGACCGTCGGATTGTTGTCGATTTGAATCGTCTGCTCGCGTTCCTCGCGCAATATTTCAAACGTTTCCGCGTCGATCCACAGCTTTCCGCGCAAAATCGGGTTCGGCTCTTTTATCTGTTTCGGCAATTCTATTTCGTAATTGATATACAGCTTGTCGAAGCGCGTCGGGCGCTCGTTGAACAGAATATACGGGCTTTTCGCTTTTTGCTGGTAAGTTACGGCGTAAACTTTTCTGCCGTTGAAAGTTTCCTGACCGCTCAGGCGAAAATCGAGCGCGGGACGAATATGCGCGGCGAGAACCGGCGATTGCCAAAGTGTAAAGCCGGAAATGTCTAAGGTTTTATCATAGCGCGTGCTTTCTTCGAGAACTTTTTCCAGCTCCTTTTCGGCGGTCGCCGATTTCAGAACGTTCTCGAAAAACTCTTCGGCGCGCTTGCCGCTGTCGCCGACGGCTTTTCCGTCAACTTTGACGACGTTGCGATATTCGACTACCAGATTTTCGTTTTTGGTCGATTGATAAACGAGAAAATTCGATTCGACCGTGCGACGCCGTTTCGCCTCGCCATCTTTGCCGAATTCCTCGAAAGTTTTCGTTTCTTCCGCCAGCAGGCTGTTAAACGCCCGCCGGTAATTCAGCGCCTGCTGTTCGGCTTCGGTCAGAATTATGTCGAGCGTGACCGGCGTCGGCGAAGGCGTCGGCGCGGGCGTTGCCGTCATCATCATCGGCGTTGGCGTCGGTTTTGGCGTCGGAGTCTTTTTTGTAACGGTTTTCTGCGCGAAAGCGATGGACGAAATAAAAATTGCCAGAATTGCGATAAAAATTAATTTCCCGTTCATAAATTCCCCTCGAAAAAATGTAAACTTGTTTTATTATTCAAACATATTTACAACGCCCGAGTCACTATTTTTATGAATATAAAACCCGAAGTCTGGAAGCGGAAAGCTTCGAAACAGCTTGCCGACTGCCGCGTTTTCCGCGTCCGCGAAGATTTCTGCGAGCGCGAATCGGACGCGCTGGAACACTCGTTTTTCGTCATCGAAAATCCCGATTGGGTCAATGTCATCGCGCTCGACGCGGAAAACCGGGTCGTCCTGATAGAACAATTCAGGCACGGCACCGAGGAAATTATTTTAGAGATTCCCGGCGGAATGGTTGACGACGGCGAAGCGCCCGAAACCGCCGCGCGGCGCGAGCTTCTGGAAGAAACCGGCTACGCCGCCGAAGAGTTTGTTTATCTGGGCAAATCGCGCCCGAATCCGGCGATTCAGAATAACTGGATTTATTTTTTCGCCGCTTTAAACTGCCGGAAAACGCAGGAAACCGCTTTTGACGAACACGAAAGCGTTATCACAAAACTCGTCCCGCTCGACGAAATTCCGCAATTAATCGAAAGCGAGCAAATCACGCACTCGCTTGTTTTGGCTGGATTTTATAAACTGAATCTGCATCTGAAAAACCTATGAAAATCGAATTATTAAATCTGGCGCACGCGCGTTCCGGCGACAAAGGCGACACGGCAAACGTCGGCGTGATTGCCTTGAAAGACGAATTTTATCCGCTTCTCGTCCGCGAAGTGACGGCGGAAAAGGTCAAACAGCATTTCGGCGCGATGGTCAAAGGCGCGGTCGAGCGCTTCGAATTGCCGAATCTGAACGCTCTGAATTTTCTCCTGCACGAATCCTTAGGCGGCGGCGGAACTCTATCGCTGATGACCGACGCGCAGGGCAAAACTTTTTCGACCGCGCTACTGCGGATGAAAATTGACGTTTCCGATGAAGAAGCCGAAAATTTAGGCTTAAACTGAAAATTATTAATTGTAAATTATTAATTGTAAATTGTTATCCAAAATGTGATTTCTAAAGTTTAAGATTTATAATTTGCAAATCAATTAACAATTTAAAATTGACAATTAACAATTTTCGTTATGAAAGATAATCCGATTTTGGAAAAGTCATTCGCCTTTGCCTTGCGTCTTGTCAAACTTTACAAATATCTCTGCGAGGAGAAAGCCGAATACGTTTTAAGTAAAGCTGTGTTGACTTCCGGCACTAATGTCGGAAAGCACGTGAAGGAAGCGCTGAGCGGCGAAACGCGACAGGTTTTTGTCGGCGAAATGGCGGTCGCGCTGAAAAAGGCTTCGGAGACTGAGTATTGGCTGGAACTTTTACGCGCCGCAGACTATCTGGACGAAAAAGCCTTTGCTTCGATTAATGGCGACTGTCAGGAACTAATGCGGCTTTTGACTTCGATTGTAAAAACTTCAAAATCGCATACGGAGTAAATAAAGTATGAGCGAAATTACATTTGACTACGCGCAAATCGGCGGCGTTCGCCTGCATTACGCGAAGGTGGGCGAAGGCGAGCGGCTCGTTATCCTGCTGCACGGATTTCCCGAATTCTGGTATTCGTGGCGGCATCAATTGGCGGCTTTGGGCGATGAATACACGGTCGTCGCGCCCGATATGCGCGGCTATAATCTGAGCGATAAACCGACGCTGGTTTCCGATTATGAAATCGATAAAGTGGTCGACGACGTCGTCGGCTTGATTCATCATTTCGGGCGCGAAAAGGCGGCGGTCATCGGTCACGATTGGGGCGCGACGGTCGCGTGGTCGCTGGCGATGAAGCATCCGGAATGTTTATGGAAACTCGGCGCGCTGCAGGTTCCGCCGGTCGCGATTTGGCGAAAAAATCAAACTCTGCGGCAGTTTCTGGCAAGCTGGTATATGTTCTTTTTTCAAATCCCGATGCTGCCCGAACATCTTTTTAAGCTCAATGATTTCGCCCTTCTTGAAAACGCTCTGAAAAATTCGACGGCGGAAAGGGACGTTTTCACCAATGAAGACATCGCCCAATATAAAAAAGCCTGGAGCGAGCCTTTCGCGCTGACGGCGATGCTGAATTATTACCGCGCCAATGTTCTCAAGCGATTTTTCACCAAATTTGTCGAGCCGCCGAAAATAAAAGTTCCCACGGTTTTCATTTACGGCGAACAGGACAGCGCCGTTTTGCCCGAAACCGTGCGCGGCGTCGGCTCGCTGATTGACGCGCCGTTTGAAGAATTTCGCATCCCTACAGCCGGGCATTGGGTGCAGCAGGAAGCCGCCGATGCCGTGACGGAAATCCTGCGCGAGTTTCTCGCATCGACTGGGGAATAACTTTTCGGTATTTGCCGATTAACCGATAAAAATTATTATGCAAAAAATCTTTCTGACGGTTTCGCCGCTACTGCTTTTGCTGTTGCTGTTTTTCTACGGATTAACGCCGACCGCTCAGGCGCAGAAAGCCATTAGACCGAACGTCAAAGGCATCGCTCTCGGAGCGACTTATGTAAAAGTTACCCGGCGGTTTGGAAAACCACTGTCGGAGCGCGATGCCGGCAAAGATTCCTGCAACGGCGAAATGCTTGAGCTGCACTATCCGGGACTGGTTTTCACGCTCGACGGAGAAACCAGTCTGCGCTATTACGTAACCGTCTCGATTGACGTCACCTCAGCGAAATATCCGGTCGCGCACGGCATCAGCGTCGGTGTCAGCCTGGCTAAAGTGCAGTCGAAGTTCGGTCGAAACGGCAAGCTGACGAAAGAAACGGGCGGGCAAAAGCTTTCATATTCTGTGAAAGACGGTTTCGCCGATTTTTACTTTCGGAAAAACAAGCTTGTCAGAGCCGTCTTAAGAATGAATCCATGCTAAAAAAAGAGCCGGTAAATAGGGAAAAGCATTAGCAACTTTGGCAAAGTTTCTTTACAATAATTTCACTTCGTTTCCAAATCCGTAAAATTTCAGGAGTCCGCTTATGCGAAATTCATTTCTGCGAGTTTTTTGTGTCTGCCTTTTGGCTTTTTCCGTCGCCGCGCAATCGATGCCGAACGAGAAAATTTTACTGGGCTTTTCCGCTGCCGGTTCCGCGCAACAAACGGCGCTGGAAGAAAAATTCGATTCATTTTTGAGGCGCGAAAATCTGCGCGAATGGATGAAGCGGCTTTCGGCGCGACCGCATCACGTCGGCTCGCCTTACGGCAAGGAAAACGCCGAGTTTATGGCTTCGCTGTTTAAATCGTGGGGCTTTGAAACCGAGATTGAGCAGTTCGACGTTTTGTTTCCGACACCGAAAACGCGGATTCTGGAAATGACCGCGCCGGAAAAATTTACGGCGAAACTAATCGAGCCGGAACTCAAAGAAGACGCGACGTCGAATCAGCAAAGCGAGCAGCTGCCGGTTTATAACGCCTATTCGATTGACGGCGACGTAACCGGCGACCTCGTTTACGTCAATTACGGAATTCCCGCCGATTACGAAGAACTGGAAAAACGCGGCATCAGCGTGAAAGGAAAAATCGTCATCGCCCGCTACGGCGGCTCGTGGCGCGGCATCAAGCCGAAAGTTGCCGCCGAAAAAGGCGCAATCGGCTGTCTGATTTATTCCGACCCGCGCGACGACGGTTATTTTCAGGGCGACGTTTACCCGAAAGGCGCGTATCGCAACGAAAACGGCGCGCAGCGCGGCTCGGTCGCCGATATGCCGCTCTTTCCCGGCGACCCGCTGACGCCCGGCGTCGGCTCGACGAAAAATGCGAAACGCCTGAACAGAAAAGACGCGCCGACGCTGACGAAAATTCCCGTGATGCCGATTTCCTATGCCGACGCTCTGCCTTTATTAAGAAACTTAAGCGGCGCGGTCGTGCCGCAAAGCTGGCGCGGCGCGCTGCCGATGACATATCATTTCGGCGGCAACGGCGCGATGAAAGTTCATCTGAAACTCGAATTTAACTGGGACATTAAACCCGCTTATGACGTCATCGCCAGAATGCGCGGCGCCGAGCTTCCCGACCAATGGATTATTCGCGGCAATCACCACGACGCGTGGGTGAACGGCGCGGACGACCCGATTAGCGGAATGGTCGCGCTTTTGGAAGAAGCGCGCGCCGTCGGCGAGCTGGCGAAAACCGGCTGGAAACCGAAGCGGACGATTATCTACGCGGCTTGGGACGCGGAAGAACCCGGACTTTTAGGCTCGACCGAATGGGCGGAAACTCACGCCGACGAGCTGCGGCAGAAAGCCGTCGTTTACATCAACTCCGATTCGAACGGGCGCGGATTCCTGGGCGTCGGCGGCTCGCACACGCTCGAAAAATTTGCCAACGAAATCGCCAGAAGCGTTCCCGACCCGCAGACGAAAGTTTCCGTCTGGCAGCGTTTGAAAGCTTTGCAGGTCGTGAACGGCTCGCCGGCTTCGCGCCGCGAAGCGATGGAGCGAAACGATTTGCGAATTTACGCATTGGGTTCGGGCTCGGACTACACGCCGTTTTTGCAGCATCTCGGCATCGCTTCGTTTAATATCGGTTTCGGCGGCGAGGACGGCGGCGGCTCGTATCATTCGGTTTACGATTCGTTCGACCATTTCACGCGCTTCGGCGACCCGAGTTTCGATTACGGCGTCGCTCTGGCAAAAGTCTGCGGGCGCACTACCTTACGCTTTGCCAATGCCGAAATCCTGCCGTTTGAATTTACGAATTTTGCCGACACGGTTTCGAATTACGTCCGAGAAGTGACGACGCTCGCCGACAATCTGCGGGAAGAAACTAAAATGACGAATCGAATGATTTCCGAAGGAATGATTGCGGTCGTGCAAGACCCGACCGAAACTTTCGTCGCGCCGAAACCGAAAGCGGACGTGCCGTTTTTGAATTTCGCGCCGCTCCAAAACGCGCTGGCAAGATTGCAGGAAAGCGCGAAAAATTATCAAACGGCGTCGAAAAACAAACAATTACCGCCCGCCGCGCGGAAAACTTTAGGCGAAATTCTGTATCGCACCGAGCGCGCTTTGACGCGCAATGAAGGCTTGCCGCGCCGCGCGTGGTTCAGGCATCAAATCTACGCGCCCGGATTTTACACCGGCTACGGCGTGAAAACTCTGCCCGCCGTCCGCGAAGCCATCGAGCAGCGCGACTGGAAAGAAGCGAGCGAACAAATCGAAATCGTCGCGCGCACAATCGAAAATTTTGCGGCGGAGATTGATAAGGCGACGGCGCTTTTGAAATAAGAAAGGCAGAAGCCCGCGCGTGAGCAAGGGCGGACAGAGATTGATGATTTAAGATTTGAGATTTCAGATTGGTCGTTTAATAACGGCAAATCTAAAATCTAAAATCT
>DASVWG010000071.1:0-1968 GCA_036389695.1 Pyrinomonadaceae bacterium | reverse complement strand
AGCAGGTCGTCGAGATTCTCGGCGTCGAAGGCACGGAAATGAGCAGCTCGGAAATCGGCAAATACAAAACCGTTTCCTACAAATGGGAAGGCGAAAATTTCCAGTTCATCTACGGCACTTTTCAAAACGACAAGCTGCTGTCGAAAACGCAGGCGAATCTGAAATAAATTGAAATAAACAGGCAGAAACGCCGGTTATTTATGGAGCGTGTTTAATGATAGTTAAAAGACACGCTCGTTAAACTCACGTGTTGACAGCATTTGCTTTGTCGAAACGGAAAATTGTTTACAACAATCGACTGAGCGAGTATATTGTTTCCACAGATTTTTAAAGGAGACAAGCAATGAAAAACTCAAACACGCTTTTACTGGTTCTGGTCATCAGCCTTTTAGTCCTCGGCGGCGTTTCTTGCTCGCGCCTGAACGCTTCAAAACAAGATTCCTCGACCGAAACTTCGGACGGCGATTCAAAACCCGGTTTGACGCTGGAAAACTTTAATCGAATCAAGACCGGGATGAGTTATAAAGAGGTCGTCGAAATTCTCGGCAGCGAAGGCGAAAGCATAATGAGCGTGGGCGGCAGCCAGGGCGACATCGCTTCCTATAAATGGGAGCGGAAAAGTCCTTCTCAGAGCGTCACCATCATCTTTACCGACGGCAAGATGAGCACGAAGATGCAGATGCGCCTCAAGTGAAAACGTAAAAAGCGGCAAATGGTAAACGGTAAGCGGTAAGTTCGTTATTTTATAACTGCAACTTACCACTTACCGTTTTTTACGTGTTAAAATTTCTGCATTATGAACAAGAAAACAATCAGAGACATCGACATCAAAGGCAAAAGAGTTTTCATCCGCGTGGATTTCAACGTGCCCATCAAAGACGGCAAAATCGAAGACGACACGCGCATTCGCGGCGCGCTGCCGACGATTCTATACGCGATTGAACAGGGCGCGCGGGTTATCGTCGCCTCGCATCTGGGCAGACCTTTAAAGGACAAAAAGAAAGCCGAAGAAAAAGGAATGCCGTATGACATCAATAAATATTCGCTCAAGCCGGTTTACGAATACCTGCGCGCTTTGCCCGAATTGCAGGACGTTTCCCGAAGCGGCACGGACGAGCCAATCGTGCAGACGAGCGAGCAGGGAACGGCGCTCGGCAAAGCCGAAGTTGTAAACGATAAAGTCTTTTTTGCCGGCGACTGCGCCGGCGACGTCGTCAAAGCGCAGGTCGAAAAACTGAAAGAAGGCGAAGTTCTGCTGCTCGAAAATCTGCGTTTTTACGAAGGCGAAGAAAAAAACGACGACGAGTTTGCCGGAAATTTAGCCGGATACGCCGACGTTTACGTCAACGACGCTTTCGGCGCGGCGCATCGCGCGCACGCTTCGACCGCCGGAATCACAAAATTCGTTTCGGCGGCGGTCGCCGGACTTCTGATGGAAAAGGAATTAAACTTTTTGTCGAAAGCCCTGCACAATCCCGAACGCCCGTTCGTCGCCATCCTCGGCGGCGCGAAAGTCTCCGATAAAATTCCCGTCATCGAATCTCTGATTGAGCGCAAAGTCGATAAATTATTAATCGGCGGCGCGATGGCTTACACATTTTTCAAAGCCAAAGGCTACACCATCGGCAAATCTCTGGTCGAAGACGAAATGCTCCAGACCGCTCTGGAAATCGAAGAAAAAGCCAAAAACGCGGGAGTCGAGCTAATCCTGCCGACCGACCATCAGGTCGTCGATTCATACGACCCGCTCAATTCGCGCAAAACAATCCCCGTCGAATTCACCAACAAAGGCTTGGTCGGTCTGGACATCGGCATCGAAACCGTCGCCATTTTCAAACGCGCTCTGGCAGGCGCGAAAACCATCGTCTGGAACGGACCGATGGGCATGTTCGAAGAAAAACCCTTCGACGAAGGCACCGTCGCCATCGCCCAAGCCGTCGCCGAAGCCACCGAACAAGGCGCAACCTC
>DASVWG010000070.1:0-2738 GCA_036389695.1 Pyrinomonadaceae bacterium | reverse complement strand
GCACCAGTCCCGAAAAAATCAAACAGACCGCTTTCGCAATTTTAGAAAACCGTTCAAACTCAAAAGACAAAAAAATCCCGCCGCTCTGGGACGGTCGAGCGGCGGAACGAATCTGTAACGAACTGATAACTGAAAACTGATAACTGATAGTTTCTTCTTTTCACTATCAGTTATCAGTTTTCAGTTATTCACTATTATTCGCTTTTTTCCATCGGATAACCGGCGTCTTTCCAGGCTTTGGTGCCGCCGACTAAAGCGAATGCGTTTCCGATACCTTTTTCTTTCAATTTAGCAACCAGACCGGCGCTTGTGTGTTCGCTCGGTCAGGAGCAGTAGGCGATGATTTTTTTATCGGTCGGAATATCCTTGTAGCGCGTCTCGACCGCTTCCATCGGCACGTTTATCGAGCCTTTGACGTGTTCCTGTTTGTAGGCGATTTCGGCGCGCGTATCGACAAAGACGGCATTTCCCGCGTCAAAATCTTTTTTCGCATCGGCGAGAGAAATGCGCGGCGCGTCGTCTGCCGGTTCTTTGTGCGGCTGCGATGCGGTTTGCGACTTATTGGCAGCGACTTTATCGTTTGATGTCGTGGACGCATTTTTGCAGGCGGTGAAACCGGCGACGGCAAATGCGGCGACCATCAGCATTGTTAAAATAAAACGCATTTTTACCTCCTAAAATTATTGCTTTTTGTATTTTCTCACAGACGACGGAAAGTGAAAAAGTGAAAAAGCGAAAAAGTTTACGGTCGGGAAATAACGATTACTTTTTCACTTTTATCCTTTTTCGCATTTCCACTTTACTTCGCATCGGTTATTTCGCTGTTGGCGGTAATTAAGGTCGGATATTTTTCGCTCCAGCACGCCGTGCACATCGAATTTTCGCCGACGCCGATGGAATCCAGCATTCCGCCGAGCGAAAGATAGCCTAAAGAATCGGCTTCGATGTAATTGCAGACTTCGCCGACGGACATCTGCGCGGCGATAAGCTCGGCTTTGCGCGGCGTATCGACGCCGTAGTAACAGGGCGAAACCGTCGGCGGGCAGCTGATTCGCATATGCACTTCGGTCGCGCCGGCTTCGCGCACCATCTGGACGATTTTTTTCGAAGTCGTGCCGCGCACGATGGAATCGTCAACCAGCACCACGCGCCGGTCTTTTATCAAATCCTTAATCGGATTCAGCTTTAAACGCACGCCGAAGGAGCGAATCGACTGCGTCGGCTCGATAAACGTCCGCCCGACATAATGATTGCGGATAATCGCCTGTCGATAATTGATGCCCGATTGGCGCGCGTAACCGATTGCCGCCGCCACGCCCGAATCCGGAACCGGCACGACCAAATCCGCGTCAGCCGGATGCTCGATTGCCAGCTGCTTGCCCATTTTATGGCGTGATTCGTTGACCGAACGCCCGTAAACGGTCGAATCGGGACGCGAAAAATAAACGTGTTCAAACGCGCAGACCGAAAGCTGTTTTTCCTCAAACGGAAAATGCGAATGCAGACCGTGTCCGTCAATGACAAGCATCTCGCCCGCCTTGATTTCGCGGACATATTGAGCGTCAATCAAATCAAACGCGCAGGTCTCGGACGCGACGCACCAAGCGTCTTTCAGTTTCCCCAAAACGAGCGGGCGAAATCCGCGCGGGTCGCGCACGGCAATCAGCGCCTGCGGCGTCAGAAACAAAAGCGAAAACGCGCCTTCAGTTTCGCGTAAAACCGTCGAGATAGCTTCAATAACGTCTTTCGCGGCGGTTCGCGCAATCGAATGCAGAATCGTTTCCGTATCGGACGTGGACGAAAAAATCGCGCCCGCACGTTCCAGCTCGGCGCGTTTGCGATTGGCAAACGGCAGATTTCCGTTGTGACAGACGGCGAGCTGACCGTGCTGGCAGGTGACGGCAAACGGCTGCACTTCCTTAATCGTATTTTTTCCGGCGGTCGAATAACGCGTATGCCCGATGGCGCTCGTCCCCGTGAGCTCTCGCAAAACTTCCTCGGTCAAAACATCGGCGACCAGTCCTTGCGAGCGAAATTGATGCAGCTCCTCGCCGTCGCTTGATACAATGCCGCACGCTTCCTGCCCGCGATGCTGCAAGGCGAAAAGCCCGAGCTGCGTCAAGGTCGAAGCTTCGGCGTGCCCGTAAATACCGAAAATGCCGCATTCTTCGTGAAATTTGTCGAAAAGAAAATCCATTAAGTTAAATATAGATGATTTGGTTTTTCATTTCATCTACCGTGAAGTTATTCAAAACTATATTTAAACGTTGAGCGATTTCCTGTGGCGGATGAGGAAAGACAATAATAATTCCGAAATGTGTTTTGTTAGCGGAAAAATATTCTTTCGCTAAATTCTCAAAATCCACACGGTCGTGAGTCAGAATTGCCATTTTTAGATTGGCGGCAAATTCTAATTGTTCATCATCACTTAGTCCTTTATTTCCCGCTTCCTGTGCGGTTAAAACTTCATAACCGCGAGAGCGTAATATTTTGGCGACAAGAAAAGAAATGTTTTCATCGAGATAAGTTCTGACAAACATTACAAATCCCTGACGAGCGGATGCATCATTTCCTTCGGAAAACGATTTCTTTCAATGTATTCGTTGATTTCCGCCTGATTGTCGCTGTAATAACTCAGCGCAGCAAAGACTTCGGCTAGGGTCAGATGAGGCAGATGGCTTGGAATTTCCTCAGGCGCGTAACCTAATCGCCACATTTCGACAATCGCTCGAACCGAT
>DASVWG010000069.1:0-10558 GCA_036389695.1 Pyrinomonadaceae bacterium | reverse complement strand
GACCCGGCGAAAGCCGCGCAGAGAATTCGCGAAAATCTGGAAAAAGGTTTTTCGATGGAAATCGTCTCGTCGCTGCAAAGAATTTATCGAAAAGACGCCGAGCTGGCGACCAAGCTTTTTGACGAGATGATACAAAAACTGCTCGCCTCGGATTTTTCGAAAACTCAGGCGAATTTGATTTTTGCCCTGAATTTGATACGTCCCGTCGCTTTTCCGCCGAAGGAAAATCCGAACGCGAAAAGCCCGCCGCGGCTTGCCGTTGACGACAAAACGGCGAAAGACATCGCGGGCAAAATCGCCGACACGTTTATGAAAGCCACCAACGCGAACCAGATTTTCACTTTAAATTCCGCGCTGCCGGTTTTGCAGAAGCTCGTGCCCGATAGAATCGCGCAATTAAAACAAAAACAGGCGGCTTTGAAAAAACAAGCGCCGCAAAACACGCGTGCGCCTGAAATCCTGACTTCGCTCAGCGACCCGAACGCGACGCCCGAAAAATTGATTGCCGATGCGACGAAAGCCCAGCCGCAGTTTCGCAGCTCGCTCTACCGTCAAGCCGCCGTGCGAAGCATTTCCGGCGGCGACCCCGAAAAAATTCGCGCTCTTTTGCAAAGCCAGCCGGAAAGCCGGGAGCGCGACGAAGCAATCGCGCTGCTGGACGCAAATCTGGTGACGAATCAGCTGCGGGCGGGAAAAACCGACGAAGCGCGAAGACTCATCGACCGTTTGCCGTTCGGTCCCGCCAAAGCCGATTTGCTGGTTCAATTAGCCGTCGTTTTATATCGTCTGAACACGAAGGAAAGCCGCGAAAGCGCCTTGCGGATAATGGGCGAAGTGCGCGAGATGATTAAAGATTACCCCGAAGACAAAGACGAGCTGGACAATCTTTTGAAAGTCGTCGCCGGTTTTGCCGTCATCGAGCCGGAACGCGCTTTTACGATGCTCGCGCCCGTTATCGAGCAAGCGAACGAAGTCATCAACGCGCAGGCGGTGCTGGCGCGATTTAACAAACAGACGCAGAATTTCCGCGACGGCGAGCTTGTAATTTCCAACAGCTTCGGCGCGCTCAACTCAAAAGTTTTTCGCTACGGCAAAGAATTGAAAATGCTGGCGCAAAACGATTTTACGCGTACGCGCGGGATGATTGACCAGTTTCGCCGCGACGACGTCCGCGCGTTCGTCAAACTTTTCATCGCGCAGAGCATTCTGAAAGAGAGAATCGGGCTGGAAGGCGCGGTGATGATTAGCGGCAACGGATAAAAAAAAGTAGGGGAGTCGGGGAGTAGAAGAGTCGGGGAGAAAGAAAAAGCGTTTTAAATGCGCAATCTTTCTCCCCGACTCCCTTTCTCCCCGACTCCCCTACTTTTTTCCGTCTCTCGTGCAACCTTTCGCTTACTCAACCGTTCCAAAATTAAGATTCGTTTGGAGAGGGAAAATCTATGAAATCGTTTCGCTTTCTTTGCCTGCCGTTGATTCTTCTTTTGGTTTTCAATTCGATATTTGCCCAGAACGCCGCGTCTGACGCCGAAAAGGAAAAGGCGCGTCTCGAACAGGAAAAATTGCAGGAAGTCGAGAAAAAATCGGTGGCGATGCTCGGTGAAATCGCCAGTGAAGCCGGTTCGCTCAAGCTCGTCGTCAATCGTATTTCGGTTTTCGCGGCGGTCGGCGTTTTGTTTTGGAAATATGATGAAAAACAGGCGCGGAATCTGATAAATACCGCCGCGCAGGAAATCATCAACGCGCAAAATGCCGACGACGAACAAAACGATATTTCACAATTTATCTGGCAGATACAGGAATCGCGACGGCAGCTCGTGCAGTCGCTCGCGCAGCACGACGCCGAGTTTGCGCTCCGGATTTTTCGCGAGACGCGCGCGCCGGAAATCGCCGCGCTGATGCAGTCGCCGAAAAATATTCTGCCGAACGGCAACGATTACAGCCGCGTGCAGAACGAAATCAACACCGAGCAGATGCTCGCCAACGAAATCGCGCGGCAAGACCCGAAACGAGCCATCAAGCTGGCGCGCGAAATTCTCGAAAAAGGCGTTTCTTATTCGCTGATTGATTTAATCGACCGCATCAAGGACAAAGAGCCGGAAGAAGCCGCGCGGCTGGCGGACGAAATTCTGCGCAAGCTTCAGGATTTGGATTTTTCCAAAAGTTACAACGAGCGCAATCTCGCCGTTAATTTCATTTCGCGCTTAGCGCAAAAAGACGAATCGAGCGGCGCGGAAAAATCGAAATTCGTCGTCAGCGAAAGCGCCTTGCGCACGCTGGCGGAAAAAATCGTCGTTTTTTTCCTGCACGACCCGCAGGTTGAAAATTACTATTACCAGATTCCGACGTTTATCCCGATTATCGAAAAATTTTCGCCGTCGCGCGCGGGTCAATTGCGCCGGCGCGAAGCCGAGCTAAAACAAAAACAGGCGCAGACCAACCCGTATGAACGGCTGAACCAGATAAATCAGGACGCCGACGCGGACACTTTGATAAGAGAAGCGCAGAACGCGCCGTCCGAGATGAAAAGCCAGTATTACACTTACGCCGCCAACAAGCTTATCGGCGCGGACAATACCGAGCGCGCCCGCGCGATAATAAATTCGATTCCCGACCGCCGCCAGCGCGAATACGCGCTGCAAAATCTCAACTACAATCTGTTTTACAAAGCGATTAATGCCGGAAATATCGGCGAGGCGCGCCGAATCGCCGCGCAGACGCCGAACAAAGCGCAGCAGATTAATTTTTATATTCAAATTTTTAATCACGCGCGGCAGAAAGAAGACGACAAGCTCGCGCGCCAGGTTCTGGACGAAGCCGCCGCGCTCGTTTCTTCAAATCCCGAAAACAACGCCGAGATGGGCGCGCTTTTTCAACTGGCGAACGCTTATTCGAACGTCGCGCCCGACGTGTCGCTGACGCTGATTGAATCGAGCGTCGGAAAATTCAACGAGCTTTTAAACGCTTCGATTCTGCTGAACCGTTTTGCCGGCAGCGAAACGTACCGGCAGGACGAAATCACGTCGCAGCTTTTTCACAGCACGCTCTCGCAATACGGTTTTTATTTTAACCAGAACGATTTTCTCAAACTGGCGACGGCAAGCTTTGAGCGCACGAAGAATTTAGGCGACGGCTTTCAGCGACCGGAAGCAAGGCTTTTTACGCGCCTGATGATTGTGCAGGCGATTCTGTCGCAGATGCGCTATAAAAGCATTAACAATTACCAGGAAGGAAAAATCGAAAGAACATTTAGCCCGCTTATCAGGATTAGGTAAAGGATGAACGCGGAACGCTGATTTATTTAAGGCAGAAACGCGACAGTTATGGAGCGTGTTCTTTAAGGATAAGAGACACGCTCCATAACTGTCGCGTTTCTGCCTGTATTTAAATGCCTGCAAATTTCGCGTTAACTTCGCGTCCATTATTTTAGTTAATTATTGCTTTTCTTTTTTGCTGATATAATGAATAATCGGCTGGGGAAATTTTTGTAAAATGCTGGCAATAAACGAAATTCTGCAGGGACGCTATCGAATCGTGCGCCGTCTGGGGCACGGCGGAATGGGCGCGGTTTACGAAGCGATGGACGAGCGTTTGGGCTCGCACGTGGCGCTGAAAGAAATCATCATCGATTTGGACAAAATTCAAAATACGAGCCAGCAGTTGATGATGCGTCAGGCGTTTGAGCGCGAAGCCAGAATCTTAGCGCATCTGCATCACGAAGCGTTTCCGCACATCCGCGATTATTTTCAGGAAACCGACCGCCAGTTTCTGGTCATGGAACTGATCGGCGGCGACGATTTAGCCGATTTGCTGGTGCGGCGGCAAGCGCCTTTTTTGATTGAAGACGTTTTGAAATGGGCTGACCAATTGCTCGACGCGCTCGATTACCTGCACACTCTGGAAATGCCGGTCATTCACCGCGATTTGAAGCCGCAAAATCTAAAACTGACCGCGCGCGGCAAAATAAAACTGCTCGATTTCGGCATCGCCAAAGGCACGGACGCGGCGATTGCCAATACGATTACGAATAAAACGTTTATCGCCGCGACGCTCAATTACTCGCCGCTCGAACAGATTCTGCCCGTGCTCGACCCGACTTTCCGCGAGTATATAACGCTCAATCACGCGGAAAAAGTCGCCTACGTTTTGCAGCAGCCGACGGACGCGCGCAGCGATTTATACGCGCTCGGCGCGACGCTTTATCATCTGGCGACCGCCGCGCCGCCGACCGACGCTTTGAAAAGAACTCTGGAAGTCTGGGCTGGAAAGCCAGACCCGCTGCCGAATCCGACGGCGGCAAATCCGCTTATTCCGCAGGCGATTTCCGACGTTTTGCTGAAAGCGATGGAAGTCGAGCGCGAAAATCGCTTCGCTTCGGCAAAGGAAATGCGCGAAGCCCTGAGCGAAGCCGCGACCGTTCGCCGCCCAGCCGAAGAAGAAGCCAAATATATTTTGTGGCTGGCGCAGCAGGACAAACTGAAAGCCGAGCAGGACAGGTTGAATAATCAGCCGCTGGCGCTGGAAACCAATCCGCAGCCGCCGCAAAATCAAGCGACCGAGATTACCGACCCGGTGGGCGCCGTGCCGACGCAAAACTCTTCGGAGTTTACGCAGCAGTCTTATCTGGCGGCAATTTTGCCCGAAGCGCCGCCCGCGCCGCCGACCGAAGAAACGAGCGTCCAGACTTTTCCCGCCAGTCAAAATTTTCCGGCGGCATCAGAGCAAATCCAGGCTCCGGGCAGAATCGAAAGCCAGCCGCCCGCAGCCGTCGCAACCGGCGCTGGAAAAGCCGCGGGCACCGACAGAAATGGCGGCAAACAACGAAAGGTTTTATGGTTTCTACCGCTCGCCGCTTTGCTTTTACTGATGCTCGGCGGCGCGATTTTCGGTATGTGGTGGATTGTGAGAAACAGCGTGAGCAAAACGGCGAAGCCGACGCCGACCGCCAACGCAACTCCCGAATCTTTTGTCGGGAATACTCCCGCATCAAATTCGACGCCGACATCACTAGAGGAAAGCTCCGTCAGCGTGCCGACGGAATCTCCCGACGCCACGCCGGTTTCGGGAACTCCAAGCCGAACTCAATCGCCTAAGCCGCAAACAGTGCCGACGCCTGCGGGTCAGGAATCAACACCGAGAACTGTCACGCCGACTCCAAAACCCGCGACGCCGATGCCGACGCGCTCACTGCCGCCGCGAACGCCGCAGCCAACGCCTCAGACGACTCGCCCGCAGCCGAAGTGCCCGCAAGCGCCGCCGCGCGGATGCACTCAACAACCAAATTGCGTTATCGTCTGTTAAGACACCGGCGGCTCCAGCTTAATTTTGTAATTCCTTAAATCCGGTTTTTATTCCGGTAATTTAGCGTGCTGAAACGGGAATTTTCGGAAGCAAACAACTCTTTTGCTTGAGCGGGACAATCTCAAAAGCGAAATTTGTAAAAATTTGTTTAAATTTTTATAACAATACCTTTCATTTTTTGCGGAAATAGATATAATGTATTTAGCAGAGATTTCACCCGCCTGCTCAAATCCAACAATATGCCTGCCATAAATGAAACTTTACAACAAGAACGCTACCGTATAATTCAGCCGCTCGGACAAAACGGAGTGGGCGCGATTTATGAAGCCTACGACAATGTCCGCGAAACGAAAGTCCTGTTTAAGGAAATTTCGGTTAATTTAAGAAAGGTGACGACGCTGACGCAGCAGGAAGAGCTCAGGCGTCGTTTCGCGGACGAAGCGAAAATCCTGACGGGCATGAAACACGAATCGCTGCTGCCGGTCTACGATTTTTTTTCGGAAATCGACCGGCATTATCTGGTGATGGAGCTGGCGGACGGAAATAACTTAAGCGAGCTGATTGAACAACGCCAAAAGCCGTTTTCGCTGGCGGACGTTTCAAATTGGATTGGGCAGATGCTCGACGCGCTTCAATATCTGCACGCGCAGATGCCGCCGGTCATTCATCGCGACATCAAACCGCAAAACATCAAGCTGACTTCGGACGGCAAAATCAAGCTCGCGCTGAGCATTCAAAACCCGGACTTGAAAGTCAACGCGGTCGCCGCCAATCAAACTCTGCATTATCTGCCGCTCGAACAGATTTGGCTCGGACTCGATTCCGCTTCGCAGAAAGTTATCGCCAACAGCTTCGACGAAAAATCCGAGCGGATTTTAGAGCAACCGGCTGACGCCCGAAGCGATATTTACGCGCTCGCCGCGACCGTTTATCAACTGCTGACGGCGCGACTGCCGATTGACGCGCTGGAGCGCTCGATTGACATTCTCGAAGGCAAGCCCGACCCTTTGGCGCGTCCCGATAAGATTAATCCGGCGATTCCGCCGGAGATTTCCGATATTTTAATGAAGGCGCTGGAAATCAAGCGCGAAAATCGTTTTGATTCGGCGGTCATCATGCGTCAGGCTTGGCGGACGGCGTTTGTACATCTGAAAGAACGAGAAGCGCCGGAAGCGACCGAACCGGATGTCATAAAATTGGACGAAGATTTATTGGAAATTCCTTTCGCCGAGCAGACCGAGCGCCGCGTTGCCGAACGTCGAATTACCGCGCCTTCAAAATCAGAAACCGAAGCGGAAAAAACGCGCGAGACGGAGTTGATTAAACGCTTGCAGGAAGCCGAAGCCAGAAGACTGGAAGCCGAGCGCCGCGCCGCCGAAGCGGAAAAGCGTCTGGCGGAAAAACAGTCGAAAGCTTTGAGCGCGAACGAATCTCCGGCGACGATTATAGAATTGCCCGAAGTTATTATCGAAACGCCGCCCGTTACAGTTGCCGCGCCCGACGTGATTGCATACAGCGCAGAGCAGGCGCAGACGGCGGACGAGTTTAATGATTTATTCGCCGTTCCGCAAAAGGATAATGGAGCTTTCCGAAAAATGTTCGCGGTTGCCGCAAGTTTGGTTATCTTATGCGGCGCGGCTTTCGGCGTTTGGTTTTTAATGCAGTCGAATACGGTCGAGCCGAATCAGGCGACTTCGAGCCAGATGTCTTTAACCGAGACGACCAAGCCCGCGCCGAGCGTCGAACCGACGCCCGCGCCGAGCGTCGAGACCACGCCCGAAACAAGCTCTGTCGAGACGACTTCCCTGCCGACCGATTCGACCGAAACAACCGCCGTTTCACCCTCGCTGAAAAATAAACCCGTCGCGCCCGCTGCCGTCAAAGCCAAAAAACAAACCTTACCCGCAGCCAGACCGGCGGAAAAGAAAGCCGTCACGGTTGACGACCTCATCAACGATAACAATTAAACGAACTGCCCGAAAAATTCTAAGAGTTGCTGCCGATGGGCTTTAGACTTTTAAATTTTGCCGCAAAATTAAAATTAATCTATCGATTCATCAAGGAACAAAAATATGAAATTCGCATCTCTTCCCCGAGTCAAATCAACACGCCGTTATCTTTTCCCGCTTTTTTTATTGCTGTGGTCGCTGGCTGCCCTTGCGCCGACCGCCGCGCAGGCGCAGCCGGCATCGCTCAGCCTGGCGGATATTTTAATCGGCTTGCGTTCAAAGAAAGTGGTTTTGTATGAAAGAAACAGGCTTTTGACCGACGCCGTCCGCCAGCGCGGAATCACTTTCGCGCTGACGCCGGAAATCGAAAAAGAGCTAATCTCGACCGGCGCGGACAAAGAGCTCATCGAAGCGATTCGGCAAAAAAGCCCGGTTATAAAAACAATGTCGACGCCTTTACCGACGCCTTCGGCAACGCCTCTGCCGACGCCCGTCGCCACGCCTGCTCCTATTCCGGTCGCCACGCCGACGCCGGTTCCGACGCCCGATTTTGCGTTTTACCGGAAACGCGCCGACGAAAATGTCGGCAAAGGCGAATACTCGCTTGCCGTCAATGATTACAGCCGCGCGATAGAATTAAATCCGAAAGACGTCTCGGTTTACCTGAATCGCGGGCTGGCGCATTACAATCAGAAAAATTACGATTTGGCGGCAGCTGATTACGACAAGGCAATCGAGCTTAATCCGAAAGATTCGATGCTGTATTTCAATCGCGGAAATACCTACGAGAAACTGGGAAATATTCAAAAAGCCGTCATTGATTACAAGAAAGCGTATGAGCTGGACGCCGGCAACGAAGCCGCCAAGCTCTCGCTGCAAAGGCTGCAAACCGAAGAAGCGAAAGTTTCGCCGAAGCTGAACGCGCCGGAAAAAACAACCGTTTCCGAGCCTGCCAAAACGCCGCAGGGCGTCGAGCTCGGAGCCTTAATCGACCGCGCCGTCCGGCTCGTCAAGCCGGTCTATCCGCCGAACGCGCAGAAAATGAGGGTCGAAGGGCAAGTCACGATTCAGGTCACGCTCGATGAAGAAGGAAACGTCGTCACCGCCAAAGCGACCGCCGGTCCCGGATTATTGCGTATGGCTTGCGAGGACGCCGCCCGCAAATCGAAATTCAAACCCGCGCTGGCAAACAACCAGCCGGTTAAAGCGAGCGGATTTATTACCTACAACTTCAAGGCGGGAAATTGAGATTCCGCGCCGCAATCTTTCAAAATGAGAAGCCGTCTTAATTAATTTTAAGACGGCTTCTTTCGTTCGCGGCTTCATCTGATTTTCGGCGGCTTTTAATAACTTCCCGCGACGATATTCGATTTGACGCCGCTCGCTTCCTGCGCGATTTTTACGCCGACCGACGCGCCGATTCTGGTTGCGCCCGCTTCAAACATCGCGCGCGCGTCTTCGATTCCCTTTACGCCGCCCGAAGCCTTGACGCCGAGCGCCGCGCCGACGACCTGTCGCATCAGCGAAACGTCTTCGACCGTCGCGCCGCCTTTGGCAAAGCCGGTCGAGGTTTTGACAAAATCCGCGCCCGCGTTTTTCGAGGCGAGACACGCCCGGACTTTTTCTTCGTCGGTCAAAAGCGCCGTTTCGATAATGACTTTGCACAAGACACCGTTTTCGTGCGCGGCTTCGGCGACGGCGCGAATGTCGTCTTCGACCGTGCAGTCGTCGCCGGATTTTAAAGCGCCGATGTTGATGACCATATCGACTTCGCGCGCGCCGTTAAAAATCGCGCGTCTGACTTCATAAGCCTTCACGTCCGCCAGCGTCGCGCCGAGCGGAAATCCTATCACGGTGCAGACCGGAACGCTTGTGCCGCGCAAAAACTCGCTCGCCTTTTTCACCCAGCTCGGATTGACGCAGACCGACGCAAAGCCGAATTGCGCGGCTTCGTCGCACAGCTTGCGAATATCGGCTTCGCTCGCTTCCGGCTTCAGCAGAGTGTGGTCAATCAGGCTCGCCCAATCGTGCGCCGTCGCCGTTTCGCCCAGCACAATTCCGATGCGTGACGCGCCCGCATCGACGATGCGCCGCATATTATCGGCGCTGCAAAACGTCGGGCAATAATCGTCGTTCGCCGCGCCGTCGAGCCGCGACAAAACCAAATCCGTTATCTGCTCGACCAGTCGTTCGTAATTTCCGTTGGTTAGATTAGCCATTTTCTTAACCTTTATATTGTCGCTCAATCGCTTCGATTTTTCCAACTCGTTTTTTATGACGTTCTTCCGTTAAATCGGAAGTCAGAAAAGCCTCGACGATTTCTTTAATTTCCGCAAACGAATTTTGCCCGCTGCCCAAAGTTAAAACATTCGCGCCGTTGTGCTCGCGCGAATTTTTCGCCAGCGCGACGGTGTAGCAAGCCGCCGCGCGGACGTTCGGAACTTTGTTTGCCGTCATCGCCGAGCCAATGCCAGCGCCGTCGATAATGATTCCGACATCGACCGTTTTATCTGAAACGGCACGGGCGACGGCGTGCGCGAAATCCGGATAATCGACGGCGTCTTTTGAATTCGTGCCGAAATCGTGGACGCGGAAGCCGGATTGGCTCAGATGCTCTTTGAGCTGTTCTTTAAATTCGAAACCGCCGTGGTCGCAGCCGACGGCGACGGACCGGACTTTCGCCGAGCCGCGTCTTTCCGATTTTTTGATGAGAGCAATCGACTTTTCGCGGATTAAATCGTCGGCGAGCGGCGTAAATCGCGCGTTTTCCGCAACGCGCAGGCGCGCGCCCGTTTCCAGCCCGCGCAAATCGTCTTCGGTTATCAGGCTTTTCGCCGATTCGTCGCGGTCAAATTCTTTGCCGATTTCGTCTTTCAGCGAATTGACGACGAGGCGCTGCGGAAAAGTTTCCTGCGGCTCCTCGTCCTCTTCTACAGGAACGTTTGCCAGAACTTCTCTGACGAGCGCGCGCACGCGGTCACGGGTTTCTTTATCTTCTGCCATAAATTAAAAGCGAGCTTTGAGCTTTGACCTTTGCCGATTGGAGTTAATCAAAGGTCGAAGCTCAAAAATCAAAAATCATTTTCTTAACTTGTCACTTGTCGCTTGTTTGAAATAGTATTTCTAAAACCATTTTCAATCAAACTTATGACAACCGAATTTAGCAATCCGAATCTCGAGATTTTATACACCGCCGACGAAATCAAAGCGCGCGTGGCGGAATTGGGCGCGCAGATTTCGCGCGATTATGCCGGCAAAGACCTGGTTTTAGTCGGCGTTTTAAAAGGCTCGGTCGTTTTTCTCGCCGATTT
>DASVWG010000068.1:0-12073 GCA_036389695.1 Pyrinomonadaceae bacterium | reverse complement strand
AATTCAGAGCGCCGCCGGCGATGCCGCCCAGCACTGTCAGAAACGTGTTCGGTTCTTTCGGCTGCTGCGGGCGGAAAATACCGGTTTCAGGAGAAACCGTGGTCATCGGCGGAAGCTGTTGCCCGGTCGGCGTAACTAATGGGTCGTTGTATGCCATAATAATTTACCTCTCCCAAAATTTCAGGCTTTCCCGCTTTAAAAGTTGGTTCGGAAAAGCTAAATAATTTTATTCTTGTCTTCAGTTATCGGCAGATTTTCCGAAATGTTTCCTGTTTTTTTGTCAAAATTCGTAAAAAAATTTTCGCCGGAGAATTAGCCACGAAATTTCACGAAAGGAACACGAAAAAGAAATAAATAATTTTCGTGTCTTTTTCGTGAAATTTCGTGGCTAACTTGATTTATTGACGCATTTCCCTGAGCGATTGCAGAAAATCCAGCGTGACTTCGACGGCGCGAATCGCCCGCGTCGCGCGCTCGGAATTGGCGCGGTCGCCGTAGCGAACGACGCGTTCCAGATTTTCGCGCGTCGCCCGCAGGCGCTGGCAAAATTCGTCCAGACGGCGCGTGTCCGGCTCGCTGAACAGCTGCCCGATTGAAGGATAATCGTAAAGCTTCGCCAAATCTTCTTCCGTAAAATGCGACTGAAGCGAATCAGCCGCCGCCGTTTCTGCCGTTTGTTTGTTTTCCATCTCGAATATTTCCCCCGCTCGCGTCAAAATTCAAAAACTTTTTTTCCGGTCAAGCCCAATTATTCAGAAAAATAATTTTCGGGGACAGAGCAGACATTAACTGGAAAATAAGCTTGTGTTACTATTTCTATATTATAGGATTTTGTCGCAAAATTTTATAGATTTTTCATGACGAAAAGATTACTGGTCAAAAAACACGGAAAGATAATTTCCGAGCTCACGCGGGAAATCAGCGTCGGCGACATCATCACGGTCGGCAACGACCCGTCAGCCGTTATCGAGCTCGAAGAAGAAGGCATTCTGCCCGAACAATTCGTCATTATCAACGAAAACGGTCAACCGCTGCTGCTCTGCCGCACCGACGGAATCTTGGTCAACGACCAGTTTTTGCAGCAAGGCTCGCTCCACGAGCTGCAGCACGAAGACAGAATTCTCGTCGGAAATTATGCGCTGCAATACGACGCCGAAGACGCGCCGAATCCGCCGGAAAACGACGATATTTCGCCGTCCGCGATAACCGAAGACCTGCAAGCGCCGGAAAACCCGCTTGAAGACGGTCTGGACAGCGAGATTCACAAAACCAGTCCGCTGAACCGCGAGCAGACGCTGACCGACATTCTGGAAAATCTGCGGGCGGAAGAAAAATATTATTTTCAAATCGAAAGGATAAGCGGCGAAATCCGCCGCGTTTACGTCGAGCACGAAAGCGTCTGGCTCGGCTGGTCAGCCAAAGGCGAATGCGTCATCGGCAATCAAAACACCATCGAAACGCCGAAAGCGCAAATCCGTAAAGACTGGACGGGCGTGATTTTGTATCCGCACGCCGGGCAAAACGTCTGGCTCAACAACGAAATTTTAAACGAGCCGACGCGCCTGAAAAACGACGACCGCATACTGCTGTCGGGACAGACGCCGACCGAGCCCGAACGCTCGACGCTCATCAGATTTCACGAGCCGACCGCGCTGCTGGTGCTCGATTCGATTCTGCCCAAAGAACTGCCGCCGCCCGTTTCGCTGGAAACCGCGCAAAGCGCACAACTTCAGGAATCGGCGCGCAAAAACCTCGCCGCGAGCGAAGAAACCACCGCGCCGCAAACCAATTTACCGCCGCCGAAAACCAAAACCGCCGCGCACATTTTGGGCTATTTCACGCCGATGGAAATCGTGATTATGATTATCGGCACATTGGTCACGGCGGCGGTGATTTTTCTCGTGCTGGAATTGTCTTACTAGAAAATCAAATGATGGAGAATGAATGTAGGGGCAGGTCTCGTGCCTGCCCAATGAGCGTAGCGAATACGCGTTTTAATAATATTCAATGTTGAGTTTGTTCAATACGATGGTTCGCGCTCACGCGCTCATTGGGCAGGCACAAGACCTGCCCCTACATTTTTTTCCGCGATTTCTTTTCAATCTAAATCCGCCTTATGGAAACTTACAAACAACCCGAACAACGATTTTCGATTCACAATCAGTTAACCTGAAACCTGTAAAGTTAAAAATTATTTTACAAATCGTGCTTTATTGCTAAAATTGACTATCCGTTGAGTATTTTTAGCAGTAGTAGTCAGAAAATTTATTAATGAAAGCCATCGGTAATACGCTTGATTTCAATTCGCTGCTGCGTCAGGGCAATCTGACGGGGCTTATGGCAAAGTATAAAAATCTGCTTTTGCCAATCGGATTATTGCTGGTCGTCGGGACGCTTTTTATTCCGCTTCATCCGGAGCTAGTCTCGACGCTGATTCTGGTTAATCTGGCGATTTCCATCACGGTTCTGGTCACGGCGCTGTTTATCAACTCGCCCGTTCAATTGACTTCGTATCCTTCGATTCTGCTTCTGACGACAATTTTCCGCCTGACTTTGAGCGTTTCCGTGACGCGCAATATCTTGTCGCACGGCGAGCCGGGCTCGGTCGTCGAAGCGCTCGGACACGTCACGGCGCAGGGAAATTTAATTACCGGCGCGGTGCTTTTTATAATCATTCTGGTCGTCCAGTTTCTCGTTGTGAGCAAAGGCTCGGAGCGCGTCGCCGAAGTTGCCGCGCGTTTTACTCTGGACGCGATGCCGGGCAAACAGATGGCGATTGACGCCGATTTGCGTTCGGGCTTGATAAATCAAGACCAGGCGCGGCATATGCGCACCGAATTGCAGAAGGAATCGCAGCTGCACGGCGCGATGGACGGCGCGATGAAATTCGTCAAAGGCGACGTCATCTGCACGATTATCATCGCCATCGTCAATATCGTCGCCGGGCTGGCGGCGGGCGTGATGATGCACGGGCTTTCGTTTGCGGAAGCGGCGAATAAATACACGATTGCGACTTTCGGCGACGGTTTGGCGGCGGTTATCTCATCGCTTTTGGTCACGCTTTCCGCCGGTATCGTCGTCACGCGCGTTTCGACGGGCGACGATTCGAACGTCGGCGCGGACATCGGCGAACAGCTTTTTTCTTCGCCGCGACCGCTTTTTATCACGGGCGGAATAATGCTTCTGCTGACGCCGCTGAACCTGCTTTTCGTGCCGGTCGGCGCGAGCGTCGCCGGTCTGGGTTATCTGCTTCATCGACGGCAAAAACGCATCGAGCGCGAAACCGATGCGAGCAATATTCCGCACAGCGGCGGCGACGCGGAAGAATTGCAGATGAGCTTTACCGTGCCGATGGCGGTCGTCGTCAGCCGCGAGCTAACCCATCTGGTCGATAAAAACACGCCGCAGGGCGCGAAATTCCGCGCCGAGATTCCCAAGCTTCGCTCGTCGCTTTATTACGATTTGGGCGTGATGGTTCCGTTCTGCTACGTCGGCGGCGACGCGCCGATTGCGCCGAACGAATATTACATCGCCGTCAAGGAAGTTCCGGTCGGAACCGGTTCCTTGCGTCCAAACTGCGTCTACGTCAACGATTCGGCGGAAAATATCAAAGTTTTCGGCATCGACGGCGAAAACGTCAGCAATCCGGCGGATTTGCGTCCGGGCGCGTGGATTCCCGCCGAACAGCGTCACATCGCCGAAACCGCCGGTCTGAAAGTCTGGGAGCCGGGCGACGTGATTATCCTGCATCTTTCGCGCGTCATGAAGCGCTACGCGCACGATTTTATAGGCATCCAGGAATCACAGGGCTATCTCGATTTTATCGCGCGCGGAATGCCGAAACTGGTCGAAGAAGTCGTCCCGAAAGTCGTCTCGATTCATCAATTTACCGACGTTCTGCAAAGGCTTGTGCAGGAAGGCATCTCGGTGCGCGACACGAAATCCATTCTCGACGCTCTCTCGGAATGGGGACGCATCGAAAAAGACCCTGTGATGCTGACCGAACACATCCGCGCGGCGATGCGCCGACACATTTCGTTTCGTTACGCGGCGGGCAGCGATACGCTTTTCGTTTACCTGCTCGACCCGGAAATCGAAGACGTAATTCGCGGCGCGATTCGGCGCACTTCGACGGGGTCGTTTTTGTCGCTCGACCCGACCATCGCGCACGACATTCTCGACGCCATCCGGCAGGAAATCGTCGAACAGCCGCCGACCGCGCAGCCGCCCGTCATCGTGACCGATATGGAATTGCGCCGCTTCGTGCGCAAAATGGTCGAGCTGGAATTTCAAAATCTCGCGGTTTTGTCGTATCAGGAATTAACGCCGGAGCTGAACATTCAGCCGATCGGACGCATCACGATGCGCCGCGCCGGAAATCTCGAAAGCGATTTTGATGCCGGATTTTACGGCGATTTTGCGGAGCTTCCGGGCGCGTCGCTGGAACTGGATGAGTTTAAAAGTTAAATAGTATAAGCCGATTTAGAAGTTGTTTGAAAACTCGAAAAACGTAGCGCTAAAAACGTAACGCCGCCATCTTGGCGGCTGTCGTGTGAGCGTCTCGCTCACACTTTATCTGGAATATCATCTTTAGAGTTTAATCTGAAAGCAGGATGCTCTCAGGACAGCCAGCAAGATGCTGGCGTTACGCGCTGCTCCGCGAGTTTTCCTAAATGTTTTAAAATTTAAATAATGCAATTAAGATTTTTCAAGCATCGAGGGTTTATCAAAAAACTGATTTTCTGCGGCTTGCTCGCGGTTTTGCTTTTGAGCGGCTGCGCCTTACGAAAAAAAGTGCAGACCGTGAAAATCGAAGCCGAAGCGAACCAGATTATCGACGTTCTGCGCGAAAACGGCGTGCGCGCCAGGAAAGAAGAAATCGGCGAAGGCGAACGCAAAACTTTCGAAATCTGGGTTGACGGCGACGACGACGACCTCGGCGCGGCGATTCAGATAATGGAAGACCATTGTCTCGGTCAGCCCGAGCCGCCAATCGTCGAATCGAGCGGAATTATCTCTTCGGTCGAAGTGGAAAAAGCGCGCGAATACCGTCGGATGAAAATCAACATCGAATCCCAATTGCGCGAAATTCCCGGCACGACCTGCGTCAACGTAAATTTCGTTCCGCCGCAAGACCGCGCGCTGGCGATAAATCCGTATCCGGCGACGGCTTCGGTCGTGGTAAATTTCAAAACGCCGACGTTTTCGGTCAATCAGGAGCAAATCGCCGGCATCGTCGCCCGCAGCGTTCCCGATTTAAAACCGGAAAACGTCAGCGTCGTCCAGAGCTACAAACCGCTGCGCCCGCTGCCGGAAAACATGGGCAGCCGCACTTTTACGCGCATCGCGCTGGTTTCGGGCGTCGGTCTGGCGACGATTCTGGCTTTTATTTCCATCGTTTTCTTTTTGCAGAAAAAACGCCGCCGCCAGGACGACGAATTCGAGGACGGCTTCGAGGCGGACGCCGCGCCGAAAGTGAAAGGCGAAACTTCCCTGCTCGAAGAAGGCGACGAGTACGACGAGGACATAAAATTTCCTTAAAAGCGGCGGGAAATTTAATTTTTAAAAGCGATGATTCGCACGATTTCACAATCCGAACGGCTCGACATTCTGCTGGCGCTGGCGCTCGTCTTTCGCCGGACGGAAGACGAAGCGGAGCAAACCGCCGCGCAGCTCGCGGAAAAATCGTTTTCCGCTTTGAGCGCCGAAGATTTGGAAATCCTGCAGGCTCGCGCGGCTTTATACGACCGCCTGCCGCCGAAAAACCGGCAGCTCTGGCAAGCGTTCTGGCTCGATAAAATTCGCCGTCGCGGGCGCTCAATCAGGCTCGACGAAAACATCAATCCTTTGCAGATGGCGGAAATCTTAAGCGGCGAGCCGCAGGCGATTCAGCTTTTAATCCTGCGCAATCTCGCGCCCGACGCTCGCAAGGAAGTCGCCGCGCAAATCGGAATCGAAAAAATTCTCGATTCAATCGACGCCGACGCTCCCGCGCCGACCAGTGAAGTCGTCGCCATCGTCCGCCAGAAATTTTTATCGTATTTTGTCGCGCTCGAAGACGTTTACGAGCCGAACGAGATTGATAAATTTACCATTCCGGAATTGTCCGGCTTTATCCGGACGCTCGGCATCCGCGAGACCGCAACCGCTTGCCGCGCAATCAGTTCCAAAGAAACTTTAGCCGCTTTTCTGAATCGTTTCGACGAAGAAAACGCCCGCCAAATCGTCCATTACATAACCGAAATGGAAAAGGTCAAACAGTTTTGGGTGATTCAGGCGGAAAAGCTTCTGCGCGAAACATGGAGCGCGGCGCTGAAACCCGACGAGCTGCTGCGCGTTTTAGGCTTGAAATTGCTGGCGATGGCGATGTTTGAGCGCGAGGAGACGGCTTTGCGCTACACTTTGCAAAAACTCTTGCCGCGCGAGGCGCTGAATCTGGCGGAATACATCGGCGAAATCAAAAACAACATTTCCGGCGCTTCCGACGAAGAAAAAGCGAATCTCGCGAAGCGGCGGAAAACAATCGAGCGACTGGCGGTAAAATTTATCGAATCCGGTAAGATGGAAAGTTAAAATGAACCAGAAACCGAACGGCACGGACAATTTAATCAAACGCCCCGCGCGAAAAACCGCGTCTTCGACTGCCGGCATTATCGCGCCGAAAATCGTCAAAAATCAGATTCTCGCGGCGCGCGCCGAAGCCGCGCAGATTCTGGAAGAAGCCGAAGCGTTTGCCGCCGAAATCCGGCGCGAAGCGCTCGAAGAAACTTCCATTCTGCGCGAGCGCGCATATCGCGAAGGAATGGAAAAATCGCTGGCGGAATTTGAGCAAAATCTGCTCGAAGCTTTGGAAATCCGCGAGCGCGTCTGGCGCGAAACCGAACGCGATTTGCTGCGGCTCGCCGTCCGTCTCGCCGAAAAAATCATCGGTCGCGAAATTGAAACGGACAAAAAAACCGTGACCGAAATGGTCGCCGCCGCTTTGCAGAATGCGCGCCGGCAGGAAAAATTGACGGTGCGCGTCAATCCTTCGGATTTAAGCTTGATTGAAGAAGAGCGCGAAAAATTTCTGCCTTCGACCAGAGCGCGTTTCATCGATTTCGTCGCCGACCCGCGCGTCTCCAGCGGCGGCTGTCTGATTGAATCGGAAGTCGGCACCATCGACGCGCGGCTGGAAACCCAATTGCGCGTATTAGAGCGCGCGCTGCTGGCGCAATCCGAAGGCGAAGCGGCGTTTGATTAAGCTAGAAATCAGACATAGGCAGAAACGCGACAGTTATGGAGCGTGTCTGAGCTTAGCGGAAAATACGCCAATTGAAATTCAAGAGTCGAATAATCAATGTTAAAACACGCTCCATCACTGTCGCGTTTCTGCCCTTTAATAAAATGATTGACCTTCAGCAATACATTTCCGCCGTTGACTGGATTTCGTCGGTCGAGGTGCGCGGGCGCGTGACGGAATTAATCGGCTTGTTGATTCGCGCGGCTGTGCCGGGCGCGCGCGTCGGCGAATTGTGTTTGATTCACTCGCCGCATCGCGCCAGAGTTTTGCGGGCGGAAGTCGTCGGTTTTCGCGGCAGCGAAGTGATTCTGATGCCGCTCGGCGAAGTGTCGGACGTCGCGATGGGCGCGGAAGTCGTGCCGACCGGAACTTCTTTGACGATTCGCGTCGGCGAAGATTTGCTCGGTCGCGTTTTGGACGGGCTCGGCGAGCCGATTGACGGCAAAGGCGCGATTGAAGACGCGGTCGATAAAATCGTTTCGGCGCGACCGCCCGACCCGATGCGGCGCGAGCGCGTGACCAAACAATTGAAAACCGGAATCCGCGCGCTCGACGGACTTTTAACCGTCGGCGAAGGTCAGCGCGTCGGCATTTTCGCCGCTGCCGGCGTCGGCAAATCGACAACGCTCGGAATGCTCGCGCGCGGCAGCGAATCCGACGTCAACGTCATCGCGCTCATCGGCGAACGCGGGCGCGAGGTGCGCGATTTTCTCGAACAGGATTTGGGCGCGGAAGGTTTAAAACGCTCGGTCGTCGTCGTCGCGACATCGAACGAACCGGCGCTGATTCGGATGAAAGCGGCGTATGTCGCGACGGCGATTGCCGAATATTTTCGCGACCAGGGCAAAAAAGTTTTGTTTTTGATGGATTCGGTGACGCGTTTTGCGCGCGCCTTGCGCGAAGTCGGTCTGGCGGCGGGCGAGCCTCCGGCGCGCGCGGGTTTTCCGCCGTCGGTTTTCTCGGAGCTGCCGCGCCTTCTGGAACGCACGGGAAATTCCGACAAAGGCTCGATTACCGCGTTTTACACGGTTCTGGTCGAAGGCGACGATATGACCGAGCCGATTGCCGACGAGACGCGCTCGATTCTCGACGGTCACATCGTTTTATCGCGCGATTTGGCGGCGCAGAATCATTATCCGGCGATTGACGTCAATCAATCGGTCTCGCGCGTGATGAGCACGATTGCCGAGATGCGTCACGTCGAAGCCGCGTCAAAACTCCGCGAAGTTCTGGCGACTTACGCCGCGCAGAAAGATTTGATTTTAATCGGCGCGTATAAAAAAGGCAGCGACCCGAAAACCGACTACGCCATCTCGAAAATCGACGCCGTCAACAATTTCCTCAAACAAAAAACCCACGAACAGATGCCCGCCGAGATTGCGATTCAAAAGCTGATTCAGTTGTTTTAGGAAATTTTTTAGACTGTGGAGAAATAAGATTATGAAATTTAATATTGCAATCATTTTTGCCCTTTTAGCTTTTGTCTTCACATCGTGCCAGCAAACACAAACCAAAGAACCGGCGAAAGATTCGCCGACCGGCGTTTTAAAGACTTTTACCGACGCCAAAAACAATAAAGATGCTGAAACGATGAAGCAGACGCTCTCGAAAGGCACTCTGGAAACCATCCGGGGAATTGCGGAAGAAGACAATAAGACCTTGGAGGAATATCTGAAACAGGGAAACACAACGCCTCTGAACCGACCGGAAATGCCGGAAACGCGTAACGAGAAAATCGAGGGCGAAACGGCAACCGTGGAAATCAAACGTTCGGCGGCAGATAGCTGGAGAAAACTCACTTTTGTCAAAGAAGACAATCGATGGAAGATGGATTTGAACAAATATATGAAAGAGCTTTATCCAAACATGCCGAAATGAAAAAGCAAATTTATGTCCGGTCAATCCGTGTTTTCATTCTCTGCGACCGTCTGCGGCTAAAATAAAAAAAGGGCTGTGATTCCCAATTATCACAGCCCGAGTCGAAGGAGAAGTTATTGCCTCCGGATAAAGTCGTTTATTTGTTGGCAATCCAATCGGATGCCAGATAGCTCGTAATAAAATCAGTCCACGCGAGCGTGAAATTCGTCTCCAAGCCTTCGGCGCGCGGGTTGCGCCGTTGGAATTCGAGCAGGCTTTGACTCATTTCGTTTTTCAAATCGAGAAACGCTTCCTGAAATTTTTTGAGCTGCTCGGTCTTATCGTCTTCCGCTCCGGCTTCGATTAATTTCTGGACGAATTCGCCGACTTTGTCGAGCGGCAAGCCGACTTTTTTGCTGAGTGCGCCGAGACCTTTATTGACCGCGCCGTAAAGAAATTCGCGGAATTTCTTGTCGTCCTCGAATTTGTCTTTGTAAGCCTCGACGGAATCGAGAAAACCGCCGCTGATTGAGCCATAAAGATAGCCGATTTCCTGTCCGAGATACGTCACGTCCGCGCCTTCTCTCGCCGCGCGATTCATAATGTTCTGCGCGACCTGACCGATAACGCCGTCGTTGCCTTTGCCGTCGCCCATAATCGTTTCGACCATCGATTTTCCGTTGTATTGCAGAAGGTCGGAAACCGGCGAATAGACGACGTTGATAAAGAAATCCTTCAAAACGTTCGGGTCGAAGTTTTCGTTCGGCGAGCCGTCGGCGCTGCGCTTTAAGGCAAACGTGTCGGTGATTTGCTGCGCGTGCTCGATAAAGAATTTGCCCGCCGCTTCCTTCGTAAAGAAATTATCGCCGGTCAGCGGCGCGACGGTTTTGAAAATATTTAGCGCCTCGCTGGTCAATTGACCGGTTTTGGCGTCGGTCATCCGTGAAGCGACGTTCAATAAATCGCCCATCGCCGGGTTGAACGCCCACGCGTTGGCAAATCCGGCGTTGTTTGCCGGTCCGCCCAGAAATTCGGAGGACTTGGTGAGCATCGCGTTGAAAGCCGCGTTGTTCATCTCCATAAAGCGTCCCATCGTCGAAGGACTGCCGTACTGCGGCGGATGCGCCGAGCCGAAATTGATAAAATTCCGCAAGCCTTCCGGCGACATTCCGCCGAGCGCCGTCAGCGCGTCGACCGACCACGCGCCTTTCTCCGCGCCGCCCGTCGCCGCGACGCTCATCGCGTGTTTCGCGTAACCGGCGATTAAATCGTCGTTGCCCGTCCGCCTGAGGACGTCAGCCAAACCCGTCCATTCGTAATACGGATAATTTTTTTCCATATCCGTGACGGCGTCGAGATGGTCGCGCGTCGCGGTCGGATTCTGGCGATAAGCTTCGTTAATCGCGCTCGCTAAGATGTCGCGGTCTGCGTTGTTCAAAACGCCCGCGCGCTGCAAAACTTCCCTGCCGTAATCTGCATACGACAGAACTTCGTTTAAATAATCATCGCGTTTATCGACGGGAATGCCGCGTAAATCGTCGGCGACGGTTTGAATATCGCGTTCGGGGTTTCCCGTCAGTTCGGGCGGCGGATAACCATTCGCCGCCGTCTCCAACCGTAAGGCGGTCGCGCGCTCGTCGTCGTGAACGCTGCCGGACAAAAGATGCGTCCGGAATCTTTCGAGCATCGCTTTGCCGCCCGCGTTTTGCCCGATTGTATTCAGTTCGCTGTCGGAAAGGTTACCGGCAAAGCTCTGCGCGATTTCGTCCTTGTCGTTTTCCTCGACTTTGCCGCGCCCGTCCTGGTCGATTTCCGCGCCGAGCATTTCCTGCGTCACCGCCCACGCGTCCGCCGGATTCTGCCGCGCCAGATTCGCCAAATCGCGCCCGGCGCCTTCCGTGTTCAGATTACCTTTGCCGCCGTTCGCCGCGATAATTTCGTCGGCTCGCCGGCTTGCCTGCGTCTGCGTCAGAGTCGGAGCGTTTGCCTGCGTCGTGACCTGTACATTCAGTTTCAAACGGACGACGTTCGCCTGAAGATTGCCGTCGCCGCGCCTCGCATAAACCGCGCCGTTCGTCGTCGAATCTTCCCTGCGCACAAGATTCGTCCCGACTTCCGTTTTCCTGTAATCCGGTTCTTCCCTGCGAACATTCGAGCTCGCGCCGCCGTCAACTCTCAATGCCATGATTCCGTTCTCCCGAAGTCAGTTTTGAAATGATAGGTCTTAGTTAAGTTATCGGCGCAGATAGCGGAAAGTTTCCCGTTTATTTCGGAAACGAAAGAAGTTTTACCAAGTTCGTGAAAAGGAATGTAGGGGCAGGTCTTGTGCCTGCCCAATGAGCGTAGCGAAAAGGCTTTTAATTAAATTCAATGTTGAATTTATTCGGCGTTTTGGTTCGCGCTGCGCGCTCATTGGGCAGGCACAAGACCTGCCCCTACAAATTTGAATTTAACTTGCCGAAACTTTGGCGGCGGCGTGTTCGACGATTTCGCCGTTCCAGACCATGCTTGCCTGCGCCAGCGCGTTGACCTGCGCGTAAAACGACGCGTCGCCGGTTTTTTCCGCGAAATCGCGCTGTAAATAAAGCGAAAGAGTTTCGCTGTCGAAGACGATTCTGCCGCCGCCGTTATTGGCGTCGGATTCTTCGGCGAAAAGCGCGTCGAGAATCTCGTCGCCCGGCTCGCGGCGAAAGCGATAAATCAAAGCTGCGCACGACAAAACGTCGTCCGCTTCGTCAAACTCGAAACCGACAAACGCCTCGCCGATGCGTGCCCGCACGTAATTTGTCTCGTCTAAAACCGGAGCATCGTTTCCGAGTTTTTGAAAGAAAGCTTCAAGCTGCTGTTTTGCTTCTTCTCTGGTCATTTAGAATTTAGCACGTGTCAGTAGCCCGACCGTGAGGGAGGGCTTTATCTATAACGTAAAGACTTCAT
>DASVWG010000067.1:0-4392 GCA_036389695.1 Pyrinomonadaceae bacterium | reverse complement strand
TCTTTCAAAGTTCGGTAAACGACAAATGGCAACCGACCGCCGGCAACTGACGATTTTCCCAAAATCCAGAGACAAAAAACCGTTCCCAGCCCGAACAGCGCCGAGCCGAAGCGCGCCGCGAATTCCGAGACGCCGAAGATTTTATAAGCGCCGATTTCGAGCCAGTAAAGCAAGGACGGCTTTTCAAACCATTCGAAGCCGCCGAGCGTCGGCGTAATCCAATCGCCGCGCTCGCACATTTCGCGCGCGACCTGTGCGTACCGCGGCTCGTCGGGACCGAGAAGCGGAACGTCCAGCCCGAAAAAGTATATGAAAACGACGGCAATTGCGAGGAGAATCCAAATCAATTGGTCCGTGGTTTGTGCTTGGTTGTCGGTTGCCATTTGTCGTTTACCGAACTTTGAAAGAAAATAAAGTATCGCTTATAAAAGGCTGGCATTCAACCGCAGCCCGCAGCAATCAGCGATTTATAAAGGATAAAGGACGAATGACCAAACTCAGAACCGCCGTTATCGGCGTCGGCAGTCTCGGCAGACATCACGCGCGCAATCACGCCGCGTTTGCCGCCGAAGGCAGAACGCAGTTTATCGGCGTTTGCGACGCCAGCGGGGAAACCGCGAAACAAATCGCCGCCGAAAACAACTGCGATTATTTCACCGATTGGCGCGCGCTGCTTGAAAAGACGGATGCCGTTTCGATAGTCACGCCGACCGAAACGCATTCGGAAATCGCCTGCGCTTTTCTCGAAAAAGGCGTTCACGCGCTGGTCGAAAAACCGATTGCGCGCAGCTTAGCCGAAGCCGACCGGATGATAAAAACCGCCGAAAAATCGGGCGCGAAGCTGATGGTCGGGCATCTGGAAAGATACAATCCGGCGATGGTCGCGCTGCGCCCGCACGTCACAGGTCCGCTCTATTTCGAGATTCATCGCGTCTCGCCTTTTCCGAATCGCTCGCTGGACGTCGATGTCGTGTTGGACGTGATGATTCACGACCTCGACGCGATACAATGGCTGGTCGGCGCGGGCGTGAAAGTTTCCGAGATTCGCGCCGTCGGAATTCCGGTCATTTCCGACAAAGTCGATGCGGCAAACGCGCGTATCGAATTTGAAAACGGCGCGGTCGCCAACATCACGGCTTCGCGCATCGGCACGGAAAAAATTCGCAAAACGCGCTTTTATCAAACAAACGCCTACGTCGTTCTGGATTACGCGACAAAATTCGCTTCTTTGACGAGCCTCGCGCCGAACGCGGTTCATCCGCTGCTCGGCGTCTCGATAAATCGTCTGGAAATCAAAGACGTCGAGCCGCTCCGCTCCGAAATCGAAGCCTTTTTTGATTCAATCGAAAACGACGAAACGCCGCCGATTACCGCCGAAGACGGCAGGCGCGCATTGAGCCTCGCTTTAGGAGTTTTGGAAAAAATAGACACTCACGCAAGGAAAGTTTTTTCAGCATGAAATCCGCAGAAATTTCAGCGTTTTTAAGCGAAAGAATCGAGGCGCAGGATTTTCCGTCCGCCGTCTATCTCGTTGCGGAAAAAGGCGAAATCGTTTTGCACGACGCGGTCGGCTTGGCGGTCGTCGAGCCGGAAAAAATCGAGGCGCGGCTCGATACGATTTACGATTTGGCGAGCTTGACGAAGGTTTTGATTACCGGCTTGCTCTGCGCGAAATTGATTGAAACGGGCGAAATAAATTTAGCGGATAAAGCCGCCGAATATTTCGAAGAGTTTGCGAGCGAAGAAAAACGCGAAATCACGATTGGAAATTTATTGACGCACACTTCGGGTTTTCCGAATTGGAAGCCGTTTTATTTATTCGCTGCAATGGAGCCGAAGCCCGCGCGTGAGCAAGGGCGGATTTCAAAGGCTGAAAAACTTTCCGCCCTTGCCCACGCGCGGGCTTCCGCCTTGATTCAAAAATTAATCGCCGCCGAGCCGCTCGTCAATCCGATAAATTCAAAAGTCGTCTACAGCGATTTTAATTTTTTAACGCTCGGTTTTCTGCTCGAAAAAATTTACGGCGCAAGCCTCGATAAAATTGCCGAAACGGAAATTTTCGCGCCTTTGAAGCTGCAAAATACGTTTTTTAATCCGCCGAAGAATGTGCGCGGGAAAATTGCCGCGAGCGAAAAGGGAAACGAGTTTGAGAAAAATACCTGCATTGAAGCAGGCTATGTTAAACCGCCCGCTACCGCAGGCGGTTCTGACTTGTTTCGCAATTATCAAATCCGGGGCGAAGTTCACGACGGGAATTGTTATTTTATGGACGGCGTTTCCGGTCACGCCGGACTTTTTTCCAACGCCGAAGAAGTTTTTAAAATCGCGCGGCAGTTTTTGCCCGCCACGACGACGCTTTTACAGCCGGAAACCTGCGCGCTGTTTCGCACGAATTTTACCGAAGGCTTAAACGAAGCGCGCTCAATCGCCTTTCAGCTTGCCGAAACGCCGGATTCCAGCGCGGGCAAAGCGCTCGCAAAAAACAGTTTCGGGCATTTGGGATTTACCGGCACAAGCCTCTGGATTGACCCGCCGAAGGAAAGAATTTTTATCCTTTTGACGAATCGCACGCACAATCGCCAGCCGCCGTTTGTGCTTCTCAATTCGGTCAGACGCCGGTTTCACGAATTAGCGGCGCAACTGATAGAAGAGGCAGAAGCCCGCGCGTGAGCAAGGGCGGAAACGATTGGGGATTGCGGATTTGCCGTTAGCTAAAGTTCAAAGTTCAAATTCCAAATCCGCAATGCGCAAAATCGTAATCCGCCCTTGCTCACGCGCGGGCTTCTGCTTCGTCGGAAATCTGTTATATTAAGACCAAACCGAAGTTTCGGGCATCTAAATATTTGAAACCATAATCAAAACGAAGCGTTTCCTCTTCCCTTAAGAACGCCAATCCGTCTGGAGATTCTGAAATGAGAAAAACTTTATTTGTTTTGTTGTGCGTAAGTGTCTTTGGCTTCAACGCTTTGGCGCAAACTACCAATCCTTCACGACCGCGCGTCAGCACATCGCCGACGCCTTCCGCCGATTCGCAAACGCAAAATCCGACGACGACCGGGAAAAAACGTCCGGTTTTAATCGGCGATACGCAGCAGCGAACGAATCCGACGCCGAACGCGACGCCGCAGATTAATTCGACGCCGACCAATCCGGATGAAGTGATTGAAGACGACGAAGTGATTCGTGTGGAGACTAATCTGGTGACGCTTCCGGTTTCGGTGCTCGACCGCGACGGTCGTTTCGTTTCCGGCTTGCGGCAGCAGGATTTTCAGATTTTTGAAGACGGCGTGCCGCAGAAAATCGAAAATTTCGCTTCGGTCGAACAGCCTTTCACGGTTGTTTTGCTGATTGACGTCAGCCCTTCGACGCAGTATAAAATCACCGAGATTCAGGACGCGGCAATCGCTTTCGTCAATCAGCTCCGACAAAACGACCGCGTCGTGGTCATCTCTTTTGACGAGCGGGTTCACGTTTTAAGTCCGGTGACGAATAATCGCGCGCTTTTGCGAAACGCGATTTTGCAGGCGGATTTCGGCAACGGGACGAGCCTCTATGAAGCGGTCGATAATGCTCTGAGTCGTCAGTTGCGACAGATTGAGGGACGCAAAGCGATTGTGATGTTTACCGACGGCGTCGATACGACCTCGCGCCGCGCCAGCTTCGAAAGCACAATCCGCGAAGCCGAAGAATCGGAAGCGTTGATTTATCCGATTCGCTACGACACATACAGCGATATGGGCGGCGGCGGAGTTTGGGGCGGCGGTGGCGGCGGCGGTTATCCTAATCAATATCCGCGACGACGTCGCGGCGGCGGTCGGCGATTAGGCGATATTCTGGGCGATATTTTGAGCGGCGGCGGCGGCGGAGTTTACGGCGGCGGCGGTTATCCGCAGGGCGGCGGAAGCGCGGGCGGCAGCCGCGAAGATTACGCCAGAGGCGCGCAATATCTCCAGCAGCTGGCGCAAAATTCGGGCGGCAGAGTTTTTCAGGCGAATTCGACCGCTAATCTGGACGCCGCGTTTTCCGGCATCGCCGAAGAGCTGCGCCGTCAATACACTATCGGTTATTACCCGGAAAATGCCGGTCAAGTCGGACAGCGCAAGCAAGTCAAGGTGCGCGTCTCGCGTCCGAACGCGGTCGTCCGCGCCAAAAACAGCTACATCGTCGGCGGAACCGCGGCGCAGAATAATCTGCCGCCCACCAGAAAGCAGCAACCGCCGCGAATTTTAAACAGACTGCCGTATTAAAAGGGATGAGGGATGAAAGATGAGGGATGAATAAAGAAAGTTCTGAGTTTTAAATGTTGAATTTTGAATGTTTCGTTTCTTCGCAAACTCAAAACTTAAAACTTAAAACTTAAAACTTAAAACTTTCTTTTATTCATCCCTCATC
>DASVWG010000066.1:0-7142 GCA_036389695.1 Pyrinomonadaceae bacterium | reverse complement strand
TAATTGGGGAACATCGCAAAAGCCGCTGCAATAATTGTCGAGTGTGTTTCGCTTTTCTTACTTCGTCGTTTAAAGAAGGTTGAAAATTCCAGCCGCGCTTTTTCCCCAATCGTGCGGCTGGAAAATTCAAAAATCGGTTTGGAGCAGAATTTTCGTTATTTTTGTATTAAACCAATGCATTTTTAGGAGAAATTTTGAAGTTTGGCTTTACAACCTTAAAGGCGAACTCTTCGCCTTTAAGGTTGTAAAGCCGGCACCTAGATGTGGCAATACGCCGATAAGGGTTGACCGAGAAAATCATTAACTTCAAACCGCCCGTGACGACCGAAAGCGTGCCGGAAAAATTCGAGTTTCGCGCCGTGTATATCCTGAAAAATCAGCGCCTCGGGCAATGGTCGCCGGTTTATACGCTGACGGTCGGGTAATTTTAAAGTCACACTTGTGCGTTTGTCAGAAAGGCGGCGGATAGCCGGACATAGTTGTCTGATGGTTATACCATCAGACAATTCCTTACCAGTTGATTTGCATGGGAGATAATTATGGATAAGGAAGAAATCAGATTGTGGGCGATTATTTTTTATGTAGCGCTGTCAGCGATATTTATGGCGCTGGCGGCGGCAATCGTCTATTTTATCGGGCGAAAATTTCTGAGATTTCTGACCACCTCAAACGATAGTTTCGGAATCAACTTAAAAGCGCGGCTTATCGGCTTGACCGTCGCCGCCTTCTGTTTTCCGACGGTTGTTCCCTTTATTTTTCAGAAATTTTTCGCCGCCGCCGTGCAATTGATAACCGGCGCGCGAATGCTTTTCTATAATCTGCAAACCAGCATCAAAGCCGCCTGCGATAATCCGGAGGCGAAGACTGGCTGCTTCGGGCAAATGGGTTCGGGATTTGTCGAAACGGCGACCGGCATTACCGGAACTATTCTGACGGAAATCAAGGATGTTCCCATCAATCGTTTGATCGGTTTTCTGGCAGTCTGGGCGCTGATTTCTTTTTTGCTGGATGACAGACAAGCATCGGAAGAAGGTGGCTCACGCGGATTAAACTCGCTCAGACAGCTTTACGCTAATCGTAATACGCCGGTCGTCAGAAATACAATGTTTTTCATCATTCTCGGCGTCAGCTCATTTCTCTCGATGGCTGCGATTTTGGCAATACCGGAATTGGAAGCGAAAAGCGTCGTCTATGAGCAAGTAAGTCTCGATAAGCTGAAAGCGCAGCTAAACGACTCTTCAAACACTCTCGCCGCTTATACGACGAATTTTGATGAAAGTAAAATGAACGCAGTAGATACAGCCATCGAATCGTTAAAGGCTGACGGCGAAACCACGCCGCAACCCAAAACCGAAGAGCAAACCAGTACCTCGACCACGATTGCGCCTCAGACTAATAGTGCTAATAGTGGGCAAGGCAATACAACCACTAATGGTAATGTTAATGCGGTTAACGGCGGCTTGAATACCAGAACGGCATTGCCCACAAATTCAAGCACCCAACCACAATTTACTCTCACCCCGGAAAAACTCAATAGATTGAAAGAGCTGCAAACAGACAATAAAGCCCAAACCACAGCGTTAATCAGCGATTATCAAAAAATCGTCGAGGACGCCAAGAAAAAGCAAGAGGTACTGCGAAGCAACGTTCAACAAAGCTATGAAGTCAACAGTCTGGTCGGAAAGGGCAATAAAGAGCGCCTTCAATATTTCTTGAATCTCACGAACTGGTTTAGCAGAACGGTGACGGAACGCAATCGCGTGGTCAGCGAATGCGTGAGAGAGATACAGATGGTGAATGATAGATGGCAGAGACTTGGCAGTTCGGTTTCTCAAGCACAAAATCGACCTAATTATATAGATAATTTGGATGATGAAATGTATGACCTTTACTACGGCATCAGCCGCGCCAGAGGATATTGTGCCAGTTTAGCAAGAGAAAGCGAAAATCTGGAGAGTGGGAAAATGCCGCAAATGGCTAAGCTGGGCGAAGGCTCGGACTTAGGAATATTTTATTATTTTACTTTCTGGCTGCTCAAAACCGAGTCGCTGTCATTCGCCCTGATTACCGGCTTGCTCGGATTCGGCTTGCTCGGTTCGGCTTGCTCGACCTTTATACGCGAGCATATTCAGAAAAACACGGCTCAGCAACAATCAAACAACGCAAATCCCGAACCGCATGCCGATAAAGTTTTAGTCAATGATTTGACCGAAGTTGTGGTGCGCGGAGTTGCCGCAGCCGTCGTAGTGTTTCTCGCTCTACAGGGCGGATTGGCGATTTTTTCCTCCGGCAATGGTCAGCCGAATTCTTATGTGCTTTTATTAACCTGTCTGGTCGCCGCCGTTTTTAGTGAATCGATTTGGAAACGGGTACAGGAAGAATTAGGCAAAAGGCTCAAAGAGCAAGACGGAAATGAAGATAAGCCTCAAACTCCCCAAAATGGAGGTAACCCTCCGGAATCAAACACGCCGATTTCGTGCGTGATTGAGCCGGTGAAGGGTTTGACTGGCGGGAAGGTGACGATTACCGGAACGGGTTTTAAGACAATCAAGAGCGTGTTATTCGGCGAGATGGCTGCCATTGAGCCAGTAATCGATGAGTCATCATCGGTCATTACGGCAACAATTCCCGAACACAAGAAAGGCGTGGTCCAAGTCACCGTCGAAAGCGGCGAAGGTCATAAAGCAGTGACGAATTTTGAGTATCTGGACGATTGATTAGCCATCCGCGCCAGAAAAGCAGAAAATAAAGATTGGCAAATTACCTCAATCCTTGCCCGAATTGTTCAGTTCCAAAAGTGCCGATGCCCTTTAAGCGGAAGCTGAAGACGTATTTGTTTTCGCGGCGGACGCCGACGTTGTAGGTGAAGGCTTGGACGGCGACGGAGCAGCAGTCTGAGGCGTAGCCTAATGTGTAAAGCGAGCTGATGAGCGGCGTTGTATTGCGCTCGCGGGAGTTTTGGAAATCGAAGAAAAGCGAGGTGCCGCCGAACCAGCCTTTGTCGCGGTTGCCCATGAAGATTGACGGGTTCCACTGCGAGCCGCGCAGGGTTCCGGCTTCTTTGTCGGTGTTGTAAATCGCTTGCAGCGATGGAATCAGCGTCACGGCGCGTGTGTAATAAAACGTCTGGAAGACTTTTAGAAGCGGCGTGTCGTAGCCGATGGTGGCGGAGATGGCGCGTAAGCCGTCGTTTCCGACGCCTACGTCCATTCGGGTGTTGACGAAAACGGTTTTTTGCGGGCGATATGTGCCGTCGATGCTGAGCGGCGAGAAACGGCGCGGCGTGCCGCCGAAAGTGTAAAACGTCAATTGCGTTATCGGCGCGATCTGGTTGCGCCTGCCGGGAACGAGAGCCTCGCCGAAAGTCTCGTCGAAGAAATATTTCTGCCTGACGGTCAGCGTAAAAATCTCATACGGCTGCACCGAGAGCGGATTTTTGCCGCCGGTTTCTTTATCGTTTCCATTTTCGCCGTTTGCTTTTTCCCTTAAAAGCTTTTGCGCTTCTTCGGTCACGGCTTCGGCGTAGCGGCGCGTGAAAATGCGGTTAGTGACGCCGTATTCGATTTCGTTGGTGTCGGTTATCGTGTCGGTGTAATCGAAGCGAATGATGCGGTTGAAATTGTCCACGCCGCTGATTAAGCGATAGGTCAGATAAGGCTCAATCGTGTGGCGGAATTTGAAAGTGTCGTCCTTGCCGTAATAATTTTTGGCGAGCGCGACCGGGCGCACGTCGAATTCAAATTCGCCGTATTTGCGAGTTTCGTTTTTACTGACGACGCGGCGCAGATTGTCCAGCGAATCGGAATAAAACGTGACGCGCATGCCGGCGGTCGCCGTGAAATTGAAATATTTGGTGCTGAACGGCACGGAAATCTGCGGGTAAAGGTCGAATCGCTGACCGAGCAGGGGCGTGATAATCGGGTCGTTGCCGGTGCGCAGTCGATAAGCTTCCAGATTGTTGACCGATTCGCGGCGCGAGACGCCTTCGGCGGTCGTCTTGAACGAAAAATAAATGTTGTCGCTCAAAAACCGCAACGGCGACGGGCGTTTTTCAAACGTGATGCTCGGCAGATTGCGCGTTCTGACGAAAACGTTCGGAATCGAGATTTCTTCCGACCGCGCCAGAATGTTTAAGCTGTAACTGCCCCAGCTTTTGTTCAAAGAAACTTTCGAGACTTCAATCGGCGAAATCACCTGCTGAATCGAATCGGAAAAAACCTGTCGGAAAGCGAGATTCGAAGTCAGGCGCACGTCAGCCGCCGCCGTCCAGCCGCCGGGAAAATAATGTATGCCGTCGGCGTAAAAAAGCGAGCCGCCCTGGTCGGGTTTGCGCACGTCGTTTTCGTCCGTGTCCGAGCCGAAAATGCGGTCTTTGACGGCGAAAAAGCCGAAATTGAAATACGAGCGCGAATTGGCGCGCGTCCGCGCGTCGAGCCCGAAACCGACGCCGCGCGCGCTGTAAAGCTCGCCGCGAAACGTGACGTCGGCGCTGCGCCCCAGAGTTTGATAATACGCGGCGGAAAGCCGGAAGCCTTTGTTTGCCGCATAGCCGAAGGTCGGCGTTAAAAATCCCGATTGGCGGTCGCGTTTTTCAATCGGAATCGTCGCAAACGGCAAAGGCACGATTGGAATGTCGCGGACGCGGAATTGCGGCGATTTGAGCTTGATGCGGTCGTTGGTTTTGATGCTCGCTTCCCTGGCGGTAAAGCTCCATCGCGGCACGGCGTCTTCGCAGGCGGTGAATTTGCCGTTTTTGACGATGATTTCGTTTTCGGAAATTCGCTCGACGCGGTCAGCCGTAAAATAAATAATCGTGCCGTCGCTGGTTTGATTGGTAAAGCCGGTCGAATCGACAAAATAACCGAGCTTGGTTTTATAATTCCAATCGGCTCGCGTGCCCGTGATGCGCTCGTCTTCGCCCTTGTCGAAAACGACGTTGCCTTCGGCGAGCAAACGGTTTTCGGCTTCCAGAAGCGACACTTTATCGGCTTGCAGGCGATACGCGCCGTAACGCACGTCGACGTTTCCCTGATGCACGACGACGCGCTTTCCCTTTTCGCCTTCGACGCTCTGCCGGTCAGACAAAACGACCAAATCTTCGTCGCCCGTTTCCGCTTTCGCGTCGCCCGTCTCGTTTTTCTTGACGGGTTTCGGCGTCGCCGTCTGTTCGGGCGCGACCGGGTTGATATTCGGCGTATCGGTTATCGGGTTGGCGACTTTGCGGTCGACCGGATTCGGTTCCTGAGCGAGGCAAACGGATGCGAAAACACACGCCAAGAGCATCGTAAGAGGAATTTTGAAAACCGATTTGTAACGCATTTTTTAAAACGAAAATTAATTTGATGCTAACACGGAACAGGGCAAATAAAAAAGTCTTGTGTTAGAATGATTCATGCCGCAAAAAGCGCGGGTAATTTCAAGAATCTTGATACCTTCCTTGTTTCAATGATTTTCTGAGCCTGACGCTTTTTGCGGCTAATCATTTTGCGTGAATAGTGAATCGTAAATCGTGAATCGATAAGAAATTTTCTATTCACGATTTACGATTCACTATTCACGATTTCATTATGAGCGAGCCGAACATTCTCATTGTCGAAGACGAAGAATTGATGCGGGCGATTTTGCGCGAGTTGCTCGAAACGGAAGGCTATAAGGTTTTTTCCGCCGATTCCGCCGAGACGGCTTTGGAAGTTTTTACGACCGAAGACATCGCGCTGACCTTGACCGACATAAAAATGCGCGGCATGGACGGCTTGGCGCTGCTCGACCAAATCAAGACGATTGACGAAGACGCGCTCGTTATTATTATGACCGCTTATTCGTCGGTCGATTCGGCGATTTCGGCGCTGCGCAAAGGCGCATACGATTACATCACAAAGCCTTTCGTCAACGAAGATTTGCTGCAAACCGTCAAAAACGCCGTGCGCCAGCGCGAATTATTCAGAGAAAACCGCGTTCTGCGCCGCGAGCTGGATAAGCAATTCAGCTTTTCCGAAATCATTGGCACGTCTGAAAGCCTGCAATCGATTTTTCGGCTGATTGAAAAAGTCTCGGCGACAAACGTAAATATTCTGATTCAGGGCGAATCGGGAACGGGCAAAGAGCTCGTCGCCCGCGCCGTCCATCATCATTCGCTGCGCGCCAACAAGCCTTTTCTCGCCGTCAACTGCGGCGCGCTGCCGGAAAGCCTGCTCGAATCCGAGCTTTTCGGGCACACGAAAGGCGCTTTCACCGACGCGAAAGCCGACAAAAAAGGACTTTTTCGCACGGCGGAAGGCGGCACGCTTTTTCTCGACGAAATCGGCGAAATTCCCGTCTCCCTGCAAGTTAAACTGCTGCGCGCTTTGCAGGAACACGAAGTGACGCCAATCGGTTCGAGCGTGCCCGTCAAATTCGACGCGCGGATTATCGCCGCCACCAATCGCAATCTCGAAGAAGAAGTCGCACGCGGAAATTTCCGCGACGACCTTTTTTATCGCCTAAACGTGATTGAAATCTACCTGCCGCCGCTGCGCGAGCGCCGCGAAGACATTCCGCTGTTAGCCAAACATTTCGTCGCCCGCATCGCCCGCGAGCAAAACGCGCAGGAAAAAACCATCAACAAGGAAGCGATGTCCGCGCTCGTCAGCTACAACTGGCAAGGCAACATCCGCGAGCTGCAAAACGCCGTCGAGCGCGCTTTCATTCTTTCCGGCGAAGAAATCATGCCTGAAAACCTCCCGCCGAAAATCGTCGCGCATTCGCAAAACGCTTTTGAAATGCGCGACGCTGCAGGCTTTCGCCCGACGCTCGAAGAAATGGAGCGCCGTTATATTCTGGAAGTTTTAGCGTCGGCGGGCGAAGATAAAACCGAAGCGGCAAACATTCTCGGTATCGATTTATCGACGCTTTACCGCAAGCTGAAACGCTACGAGGAGATTTGATTTTCGTGTTATGATGAGGTCGTTATGAGCGCAGTTCTGAAACCGAAACTCGAAGCAAACGAGATTTATTATCCTGAGTCGGACGGGAAACCTACGGGCGAAACTGATTGGCATATTCAGACGATAACTTATCTATTTGAAGCCTTAAAAGTTTTTTTTGCCGCCGCGCCGGACGTTAAAGTGCTGGCGGACATAATGTTTTATTACGAGGAAGGCAAT
>DASVWG010000065.1:0-3090 GCA_036389695.1 Pyrinomonadaceae bacterium | reverse complement strand
GTCGTCATTAACCCGAAAGCCGTCAGCAGCAGCAGTATTAACAGCAGAAAAATCTTTCGCCGCATTTTATTTTTCACTTCGCGCGGCAAAGGGGCGCGTCGGGTTTGATGGAGCAGACAATTGTCTTTAATTCTTCGATTTGTCTTTGCTGCCGCTCGATTTGCGCCTGTTGTTCTTTAATTGAATTAACCAGAACCAAACTAATCCGGTTATATTTCACGCCTTCGAGACGCCCGTCTTTATTATAGAAAACCAGGCTCGGGTCGGCTTTTTCGACTTCTTCGGCGGCGAATCCGATGTCGGGCGTGCCGTCCGCTTTCCAATCGAAGGTAATCGGGCGCAAGCCGAAAAGAACGTCCAATCCGCCCGCGTAATCGAAAACGTTAGTTTTATAACGCAGAGAGGACGATGAACAGACGACGACTTTGCCGGCGTTGTTGATGCACAGCTCGTTTCCCGTTCCGGGTCCGGTATGCCCGCCTAAATAAATTCCGTAAAACGAAGCGTCGCCGTTGACCGTGATGTCGGCGGCATTAAGCTGGACGGCGTTGACGGTCGGAGCTTGCAGGAGGTTTGTAGCGTATAACGCATTGGGAACCTGAACTGTGTCCGTTTGCGTGCCGAGGACGACGGTGTTGCTGGTGTTAACAGAGGCGTCCGCGCCGATAGCGGTTGAATGCGTCACTGTCGGAGCGGCGTCCGTATTCGCGCCGAGAAAAGTATTGTTCGCCTTCAGGCTGTTATTTCCGGCGTTGTAGCCGAGCGCCGTATTATTTGATATTGTCGTATCCGCTCCGCCCGCGTTGTAACCGATGAGAGTATTTCCGCTGCCGGTTTTCGCGCCGCCGCCCGAATCGCCGCCGACTGCCGTGTTAAAAGAACCCGTCGTATTGTTTGTGCCCGCGTCTCTGCCGACAAAAACATTGTTTGCGCCGGTCGTGTTGCTGTCGCCCGCGCCGCTGCCGAAAAATGAATTGTTATTGGCGGTCGTCGCGGTTCCGGCGAGATAGCCGAAAAATGCATTGTCGACGGCGGTCTGATTTTGTCTTCCGGCTTGATAGCCGAAGAACGAGTTGCGGTTTCCGTTAACGGTGACGCCGGCTTCGTAACCGAAAATCGAGTTAAAGCTTGCCGCGCCGCTGCCCGAACCTTTGCCCGCGTCGCTGCCGAAAGCTGAATTGCCCGTTCCCGAAACGTTGAAATAACCGGCGTGTTTGCCGACGAAAGTATTGTTCCAGCCGACGGTCGTAGCTTGTCCGGCTTCGCTGCCGATAAAAGTGTTGGAAAAGCTGAAGCTGTTGCTGGAAAATCCGGCGCGATAACCGAAAAACGCGCTGTTCGCGCTGACGATGGCGTGATTCGCCGATTGCCCGGCGACCACGCTCGTTTGATTCGGCGTGCTGAACACGACCGCATTGCCGATTTTGAAATTAGTCGCCGCGTTGACGGAATTTGCCGATAAGATGCCGCCCAAAATCCCGTTGCCCGATAAGTTGAAATTTCCCGCCTGTGCGCCTGCCGTCTGGTTTTGAATGTAATTCGCGCTTCCGGCAAGCGGATTCCGGTCGTCCGAAAGCCTCGAATCGTTTTGCTGGATAAATTGGCTGAACGAAAATCCGCCGAGCATCTGGGCATTCAAAGACTGGACGGCAAACGGCGAGCTCGTTAACGGCTGGCGCGGCGTGAGCGGCGTGAAAATCGAGTCCGTCGTGCGCTTGACGGCGATTTGCAGAAAACGGTCTGCGCCCGACGCGAAAGCATTCACGCCGAAATCGAGCGCGACGGTAAAAACGCCGTTTGTCACCTGAACGCCCGATTTCGTCTGCGCAGCGCCGATTTGATTGTCATTAGCGTCAAACAGCGCGAATTGAAAATCGTAAGTGCCCGTTCCCAAAGGCACGGTCGAGTCAGTTAGACGACCTTGATAAGTAAATGCCGTCGTTTGCGCTGCTGCCGAAATTGACGCGGCGCAAACGACGAAAACAAACAGTAATAATTTTGAAATGCTGGATTGTGCCTTTTTTTTCATATTAAATTTCCTGAAAAACCTGTCGCTTAAAAATTATTGTGCGCCGCCCCCAAATTACCGCGTGCCAAACGCAAAAATCGCCCGACAATATTCGTTACTTTGCGGCGAGATATGTCTCGTGCCCGTCTTGAATCGGATAAAAAATAAAGCAGCTTTCATTGTTTAATCTCCGTGTCGGCAAATAACGCCGCCGGACATCAACCTTTCAGCAAAGATTAAACTTTTGCGGCGCTTGTGCGCCCCGTTTGTATGTGTAGTAATTTAGGTTTGAAAAGAATGAGGTTCAGAGGCACTGCGGAAATAGGTATTGAATACGTTATCAATAATCCCGGCAGGATTCTGGCAGGATTTATGTTCAATAATGCGGCAGAAATAAAGCCGGAGTGCGGCAATTCAGATGAAATCACCTGCGCCCGAAATAGCTGAATTGCTTGATTTAAACAGAAAAACCGGCAGCCAAAGCCCGTAAGCCGGATGGCACAGGCAGGTTCGCCGCAAATAATTATTACAGTTAATTTAAAATCGCTTTTCGACGGTTTTAATCCGGGAAATAGTGTGAAATTAAAGATGCGCCTGCAGACGCCGCAATATCGCTTCTTTCGGATGCGCGCCGATAAGACGGTCAACCTCGCGCCCGTTTTTTAAAATAAGCAGCAGCGGGATACTGCGCGCCTGAAAACGCGCCGCCGTCTGTGGATTTTTATCGACGTCGAGCTTGCCGACGCGAGCCTTTCCCGCCAGTTCCGTCGCGAGCTGTTCGATAATGGGCGCAATCATCCGGCAAGGTCCGCACCAAACCGCCCACAAATCGAGCAAAACCGGAAGCGGCGACTGTTCGACTTCGGCGGCAAAATTGGCGTCCGTCACGATAACGGGTTTTACCGCTTCGGCGCCGAGAGGCGTTTTGCAGCGCCCGCAAATCGCCTTTTGCACCGCGCCAGCCTGCACGCGATTGTTCGCGCCGCATTTCGAGCATCGAATCAAATCCGTCATAACTTTAAGAAATTATAACCGATTGTCTGGCAGAAACGCGACAGTGATGGAGCGTGTCTCTTAACGAT
>DASVWG010000064.1:0-13849 GCA_036389695.1 Pyrinomonadaceae bacterium | reverse complement strand
TTTGTGCACAGTATTTTACAGAGATTTAAAAAATAAGTTTTCTATTAAAAACCGCGAAGCCGTCAGAATTTTTTACTTTCTGACGGCTTCGCGGTTTCCGGAGGCGCTGCCCGCGCCTTTATTGAATGCGCATATTTGACGCGATAGGCTGATCGCCCTGCTGACCGAACTGCTGGAAGCGGAAGGTTCCGGTCTGGCTCTGGATAACATACCACGTGCCGTTTGACGGACGCCAGACGGCAAAATCCTGAAGCTTATCGCCGTCGTAATCGGCGGGCTGCGGGATGTCGCCCTGCGTGCCCCACTTCGACGCCAGCAAAGTCAAATCGGTGCTGCGGCGCACATACCAAGTTCCTTCCGACGGACGCCAGACGGCGAAATCGGTTTTCGCGTCGCCGTCGTAATCGCCGGGAACGAGCTTGTCGGTCGGTAATCCCCATTGCGCGAACTCGTCGAAGCCGTAATTGTAGTTGCTCTTCAAAACATACCAGTGCGACCCGCCGGAAGTTTGCCGGACGATGGTGAAATCGGTTTTCATATCGCCGTCAAAATCGCCGGAAAGCGGAACGTCGTTGTTCTGTCCCCACTGCTGCGACTGGATGCTGCCGTCGCTGCTGCGCAGAATGTGCCAGTAGCCGGTCGACGGGCGAAAAACCGCGATGTCGTTTTTCGAGTCGGCGTCGTAATCGCCCGGAACGCGGATGTCGCCGGTCGTGCCCCATTGCTGAACCGCGAAATTCGTGCCCGGCGCGGTCTGGTCGGTGCCGTAAATCCACGAGTTGATGCTCGGACGATAAAGACTGACGTCCGATTGACCGTCGCCCGTGTAATCGCTGCCGCCCGTGACGACATCGCCGACCGTGCCGAATTGGCGGGCGATGAAGCTGTTCGTTTCCGAATCGAGCGTATACCAGAAGGATTGGCTGCTCGGGCGATAAACTGTAAAGTCGGCTTTGCCGTCGTTCGAGCGGTCAAATCCCTGCTGGCGGCAGTTGCGCTGGTATGTGACTTTGAAAGTGTATTGCGCGCACATCACGCCGTCGTCTTCGATATCGTTGATGTTGATGTTGAAAGCGGCGTTCGGTCCGACGCTGAACGAAAATCTGCCCTTGTTAATCGTGCTGTAGCCGGAATCGCCGATGACGTTCTGGGCGGGAAATGCCGGATTGAAGCTGGAATAAGCGGCGGCTTGCGTCTGCGCGTTGCAGGCGGAAAAATCGAGGTCGACCGTCACGCAAACCGTCTCGTTAAACGGGTTGACGAAGTTGTGCGTGTCGCGCCGCAGTGCCGTGTTGTTTTCCGTCGATGCCGAATCGCTGCCCGTACAGGTCGAAGGACTTCCGTCGCGCGAGATGCGTCCCGCCTGCTGAACGTCGCCCGCGTTAATCGAGCCATTGATGACAATCGGATTTGCCGCCGGTTGACAAATATACTGTGCGCTCGCCGGAAGCAGCTGCGCGAATAATAAAATTGCCGTCGTGCCGAGAATAAATAAATATCTAAACATTAGTTTTCACTCCTTGTTAGCAAACAAAATCGTTCAAGCCGGTCGAGCTTTTTTCGACCTTCGATAATGAATGCGAAAGTTTTGCGCGAAAACTATCATCGGCGGGAAAATTTTTTTTTGAGTGTGAAAAAAGCGCGGAAGACGCGGAGACGCGGAGACGCGGAGAAAGAGAGAAAAATCTCCGTGTCTCCGCGTCTCCCATTCTCCGTGTCTGTCTTTTAATCCGAAACGCTTGCCGTTGCCGAGGCTTCGTTGACGTAGGTGAGCCACGGCGCGTTGTTGGGCGCGGGTTTTTCGCCGACGATGACGTCGAAGAAAACGTCCTGGATGCGTTTGGTGATGTCGCCGCGACGTCCTGCGCCGACCGTGATGCGGTCGACCGAGCGAATCGGCGTGATTTCGGCGGCTGTGCCGGTAAAGAAAACCTCGTCCGCCAGATAAAGAGCCGCGCGCTGAATCGAAGTTTCGAGAACCGGAATTCCCATTTCGCGGGCAATCTGAATCACCGAATCGCGCGTGATGCCGGGCAGAATCGACGCGCCGAGCGGCGGCGTGATAAGCGTGCCGTTATTGACCAGAAAAATATTTTCGCCCGAGCCTTCCGACACGTAGCCGCGGTCGTCGAGGGCGATGCCTTCGGCAAATCCGCCAAGGATGGCTTCCATTTTGATAAGCTGCGAGTTCATATAATTCGCGCCCGCTTTCGCCATCGCGGGCATCGAATTGGAAGTGATGCGCGTCCAGCTCGAAACGCAGACATCGACGCCCGCTTCGACGGCTTCCTCGCCCAGATATTTGCCCCAATCCCAACTGGCGATGTAACACTGCACCGGATTCGGAAACGGGTTGACGCCGAAAGACGGCTTTTCTTCGTTTAGCCCGCGAAACATCACGGGACGGATATAACAGGCGTCCAGATTGCTGTGACGAACCAGCTCGACCGCCGCCTGACAAAGCTCGTCGCGCGTGATTTTCGTGTCCATACGATAAACTTTGGCGGAATTTAAAAGCCTTTGCATATGTTCCGTCAGGCGAAACACCGCCGGACCGCGCTTGGTCGCGTAACAGCGAATTCCTTCAAAAACGCTCGAACCATAATGAATCGCGTGCGTCATCACGTGAACGCGGGCGTCATCCCAATCAATCAGCTCGCCGTCGCGCCAAACCTTCGGCGCGATTCGCAAAGTGGTGACATCTTTTGTTGACATAATATAGATTGCTCCTTAAAGGATTATTTATAGGAAGTTATTAAACAGGTAGAAACTATTAAACATAGACGGCTTTCAAGAAAAACGGAAAGCAAATAAAATTTCTTTTAATTAGAATAAACCAAGCCGAAAGCTAAAGCAAGAATGACTCCGGAAGGCAAAAGTAAAAAGGTAAAAGAGAGAAGGCAAAAGTAAAAAGGCAAAAGGCAAAAGTAAGGAAACGAGTTTCTTCACTTTTACCTTTTACCTTTTACCTTTTGCCTTCAATTACCCTTTTGCGCCTCGTCACAGAATGCTGGTAAACGGCGCGGTGTCGTCGAGCCGACTGGTAAACGTTATTCCGCCGACCAGCAGGGTCAGGACTACAGGCTGGTTGCCCGCGCCTTGTAAAGTGGGCGGCAGCGTAAAGTCAATCGTATAGACGCCCGGCTCGCGCTCGACCGCCAGAGTCGCGGGAAGCTGGATGGACACGCTTCCGATGCGGACGGTATAAGTGACGGCGCCCGAGTTCGGAATAAATATGCCGGTCGCATACAGCCGCAAAACCGTCGGCACGCGCACGCCGCCGCGAGTTCTGACGGTCGTCACGTTAAACGGCTCGGTCGTCGGAACGCGGTTGACGACGTTTTGCAATCGCGCTCGCCCGCCGGAAGCGACCACCAAATCGCTCCGGAAAATGTCGGGACGCGCGAAAACGATGGTGACGTTGCCTTTGATAACCGTTCCGTTATTATTAATCACCACCGGGCGCGAAACTTCGCTTCCGCTGAGCGGGAAAACGCCGAGCGGAACGGTAAAGATAATCTGCCGGCGGCTGACCATTTTCAAGCCGCAAGCCGCGCCGTTAATCGTCATCGTCACGCCGCTTAATTCAATCGGCAGCGCGAACCGGCGGGAAACCGAACCGACGGCGGTTTTCGGCGTCACCGGCTCGGCAAATCCCGTATCCATATTAACGATTGCCAGCATGCCGGGCGCGAGTCCCTGCACGGCGGGCGGCGTAATCGGCGTTGGCGTGACGCTCGGCGTCGGGCTGCCGCTCGGCGTCGGGTTCGGCGTGGCGGTCGGGCTGGGCGTCGGAACGGGCGATGCCGTGACGGGAATCGCGCTCGCGCCGGTCGCAAAGTTAATATTCGCCGGAGTCGTCTGCGTCGCGACGGGCGTCAGCAAATAAAAAGTCTCGGTTTGTAAATCCAGATTGCCCGTGCCCGGCTCGACCGCCGCCATACTGAAAGTAATTCTTCTGAAGGAATTGCTCGCGTAAGGCTGGACGCTGGCGACCACGGTTCCGGGCGGAAGTTTTGTCAGGCGGGTGAAAATCGCCGCCGCCGCCGGAAGATTTAATTGATAAGAATAAATCTGCGTCGGGCGCGAGGCATCCGGGTTTAAACCGTCCGCCGCGGTCGAAGGAATCGTGCCGTCGGGTTTGATATTCAAACGCGTCGCCAGAACAATCGACGCCGGAGTCCGATTCGCGTCGTAATCGGTAAAAGTCGGGAAACGCAGAACGTCGAACGACGCTCCCGAATCCGCGTTCGAGCGCGGACTGATGCGGCGAAAAGCATTGGTCGGCGGAGTCGTCACCGGCGTGTTGGCGTCATAAACGAAAACTGCCGAGCCGGTCTGGTTCGTGCCGTTGTTTTCATTGGTCAAATCCGCATAGGATTCGAAAGCGATGTAGCGCCCGTCGCGGCTCATACGCGGACCGTAGCTTAAAACGTTGACAATATCGCCTTCGTCGGCGGAGCCGGTTTGCGTCGCCTGAACACGCGCGCCGCTCGGAGCGCCGTTGGTTAAATCCGAGTAAAAAATCTCGTCGGTGCGGTCGGTATTGACGCCGCCCGTCTGACCGACAATCGGATTGTCGGCGTTGCTGAGAAACGCCACGCGCGTTCCGGTGCCGGAAATCGTCGGGTTAAAGTTGTAAATCGGACGCAGAATCGTTCCGCGCGTTGTCGCCGTCACCTGCGAAATCGCGCTCGAAGCGCGAAAGTAAGTGTAAATTTCCGGATTGTCGAAATTCGGAAAAGCGTTTCCGCAGGTCGCCGTCGGCGTGGTCGCGCAGGGAACCAAATCCCTGGTCGAGACAAACGCCACCACGCTTCCGTCGTCGTTAAGGCTGGCGTCGCGGTTGTCGTCGGCGATAATCGGCAGCGCCGTCGTCGAGCCCGCGACCGGCAGTCGGCTCGCCGCCGTGTTCGTCACGCGGATAAAAATTCCCGCGTTCAAATCGGTAAACGGAACTTCGTCGCCGCTCGACAAATCGGCAGCCGGCACGGGCGGAATCCGGTAAAGCCACATTTCCGTGTTGCCGTCGGCGTTGCGCGGATTTTCGGTGGCGAGATTGCCGTTCGATTCGAAAACCGCAAAACGCCCGTCGCCCGACAATCCGCCGACGTAAGATTCATTTAACGACGACGTGACCTGACCGATAACCGAATCGACCTGCGCCGAAGCAGTCATTAAATTTCCGAGTAAAACTAAAATTGCAAAAAATAAAAAAAAGCGAAACTTCACTTAAGTCCTCCAAAATTTTAGAAATTCGCCGCCAGCCGCCAGCCAATTTCCTGTGTGGGGTAAACACAAAAACTAAATTTTAAGCGTAATAAGGGCGCGTTGCAACCGCGAAAGCCTAAACAATTACAAACCTTGCCGGAAAAACAACTGGTATGATGCCATAATTGACACAATTGGTTGACCTGATGAGAAGATTTATCATTTATCATTTATCATTTATCATTCGCTTTTAATATTCGGCGCTCAAAACTCAAAACGATAAACGATAAATGATAAATGATAAATATAAAATAATGATTGTCGTCGGCGAGGCGTCGGGCGACGCCCACGCCGCGCGGCTCGTGATGCGCCTGCGCGAAGCAGCGCCCGAAACGGATTTTGAATTTTTCGGCGCGACCGGCGCGTCTTTGCGCGAAGCCGGCGTCGAATCCGTCGTCGATGCCGATAATATCTCGATTGTCGGTCTGCCGGAAATCGCCAAAGCTCTGCCGATGTTCTGGCGGACGTTTCAGACTTTGAAACGGGCGGCGGCGCAAAGAAAACCCGACGCGGTCGTACTCGTCGATTTTCCCGATTTTAATTTAAGACTCGCCCGCGCGCTGAAAAAAACGGGTTCGAAAGTGATTTACTACATCTCGCCGCAGCTTTGGGCGTGGCGCAGGCACCGCGCGCGAATAATCAAAAAATACGTCGATTTGGTTTTGACGATTCTGCCGTTTGAAAAAGACTGGTATCGCGAACAGGGAATTAATCACGTCGAATACGTCGGAAATCCTTTAGCGCGGGAAGTTCAATCGACGCTCACGAAAGAAGAATTCTGCGCGAAACACAATCTCGACGCGTCGAAGCCGGTTGTCGCCCTGCTCGCCGGAAGCCGTCACAAGGAAGTCGCGCGAATTTTGCCCGCGATGCTCGAAACCGCGAGCCTGCTGGCGCGAAAAAACCCGGAAATCCAGTTTATCAACGCGCTCGCGGCAAACAGAAATCCCGCCGAAGTCGAAGCCGCGATAAATGAAACGAAACGAAAAAAAATCAGCCTGCCGGAAACGCTCGTCACCGTGCAGGGCGAAACCCGCGAAGCCCTGAACGCGGCGGACGCGGCGGCGGTGACCAGCGGCACGGCGACGCTGGAAACGGCGATTATCGGCGCGCCGATGGCGATTGTTTATAAAACGTCGAGCCTCAATTACAAGCTCCTGCGCCCTTTGATAAACGTTCCGCATTTCGGCTTGATAAACCTGATAGCCCGCGAAAGACTGGCGGCGGAATTTATCCAGGACGAATTCACGCCCGAAGCCTTAGCCGCCGAGCTTTCGCGCCTGCTCGATGCGGAAACAAATCAAAAAATGCGCGCCCGGCTCAAAGAAGTCGTCGAAACGCTCGGACACGGCGCGGCACGCAACGCCGCGCGGGCAATTCTTAAAACGATGAACGCGGAACGATGAATGATGAACAAAAGAAAGTTTTGAGTTTTAAATTTTGAATTTTAAGTTATTGAAAATCCTTAATTCAAAACTCATACTTCATAATTGTTCATCGTTCCGCGTTCCGCATTCATCGTTTCTCTATTCTTCCCCGATGTCTTCATTCCAGACCGCCGGATTGGCGGCGATAAAATCCGCCAGCATCTCGACGCATTCCGGCGAGTTTAAATCAATCACCTCGACGCCCGATTCGCGCAGCCAATCGACGCCGCCCGCGAAATTTACCGACTCGCCGACCACGACCGTCCCGATGCCGAACTGCCGCACCAAGCCCGAACAATACCAGCAGGGCGCGAGCGTCGTCACCATAATCGTATCGCGATAAGACCGCTGCCTGCCCGCTTTGCGAAAAGCGTCCGTCTCGCCATGCACCGACGGGTCATCTTCCTGCACGCGCCGGTTATGCCCGTAACCTAAAAGATTCCCGTCTTTATCAAACAACGCCGCGCCAATCGGAATCCCGCCTTCGCGCAAACCCTGCCGCGCTTCCTCAATCGCCACCTTCAACATCGAATTGTAATCAAGATTATTTTTCATACCGAACAATATAAAAGCACTTGCCAAGAGTTTTTCACCACAAAAAAGCTAATCTCACGTGCAATCGAATCAGAGTTAAGCGTGAAATTGACTAAATCAAATGATGTTTTTCAAGCTATCTGTTTGTTGATTAATTAAGCAATCCGCGCGCTTCGCAGATAAAATGAACTTAATGTTCAAAACGAAGTGTCAAATAACCTCAATCACTCCGCAATAAACATTCTCATTACGCTGGTCAACATCTAAAATGCGCTCCGGCGGATCACACCACCACTGATTATCTGACACGTCTCTACAAGAGGCATTAACATAAAACAATAACAACCCTTTACTTTTTGCCTTACCGCTCACAGTTATCTGATACTCTTTTCTCGAAGCCCAATTTACTGTATAGCCTTCAGCAATAGGGTAATCGAGTATTATATGGTCTGAACTCCAACGCCCTTTTTTTACACCGACTTTGGTAGTAATAGTTGAATCTATATATAAATTATCGACTTCGTAAGGAACGGAGACCGAAAAATATCCTTCATCAGCCTCTCGACCATTGTTTATTGCTCTAAGAGTTATCTCGAATGGTTCTCCAACTGAGATAGATTGAGGAGACTCTAAAGATATAATTTTGATATACGGATTATTATTGGATGGATTGAAATTTCGATTCCAATCTCTGGGAATAGTATGAATACTATCCTTTATACTCCGAAACAGAAGTTCTTCTAATGATGCTAAATCATCAGGGTCATATTCTATGCAGCGAATTCCTCTGACATCAAACGGGAGTGCTTCGCGCTTTTGCGCCAGTAGGATTATCGGCTTCTTAAGCGCGTGAGCAAGTCCTACTTCGTAGAAAACATTTGCATTCAAGCCCGTTAAATCTGCAATTAAAAATCGCGCTTCGTTTATGCAATTCCAGATGTCATCCGTAATTTGTTTGGACATATACAACTCGTCCGCTCTTAAACAATCCAGACCGCATCTATTTTTGACAGTGGCTGAAATTACTTCATAAACATTCCTTAGAGCCATATCAAACGGCATCAGAACAAAGCATTGCTTTGGGTTAATTTTGAACTGCTGCTGTTGAAAGGGAGATTTATACATAAAATATTTCTTTGTAAGAGTTTCGCTTCATTCGGACTGAAACTGCAACCGAAGCGGTTGAAAGAAGAAAAACAGTAAAGATGAAAGAGAATTCAAATTTCATAGCTGTAGGCGCAAGGCGTTGGATACGTTTGATTATAAATTTGCCTCAATTTACTTCAGTTTCGGTGGGCAAGTCAAGAAAATTACGAATTGAAAGAAAGAATCAATCATTCGTAGTTCATAATTGAAAAAAGCTTAAGGCAATTTTTTTTGCAGGAAGACGCGTTTGTGACCGGGCGGGAAGTCTTCGAGTTCGCCGAAGATTGTGTAGCCGAGTTTCAGGTAGAAATCGACGGCTTGAAAGCTGAAGGTGTTGAGAAAGATGTTGCGCACGCCGCGCCGGACGGCTTCGCGCTCGGCGGCTTGCATCAGCGCCGTGCCGTAGCCGCTGCCGCGGACTGTTTCGGAAACCCACAAATCGCTGATGTAGAGCCAATTCCAGCCGCTGTTGCCGTGGACGCCGCCGACAATCGAGCCTTCGGCGTCGCGGAGAAAAAAGGTTAAACTCTGCCGCGCGCCGCCGGTTGCTCTTGCCTGCGAATAACTATTGATACCGTCGCTTAAAATTTGTATATCTTCGGGCTGGGCGTCGTCTTCAAATGTGATTTGATAGGTCATAAGGTTTAAAATTACGAATTACGAATTAACAATTATGAATTACGAATTATGTTTGATTACTTAATCGTTTGAATTAAATCGACCATTTGTAATTCGTAATTCGTAATTCGTGATTTTTAATTCGTTGTTTTATTTCGACTTGAGCTCGGCGATTTGCCGTTTCAATTCCTTGATTTCCTCGCGCATACGGGGCAGGGCTTTGACCATCGCGTTCTGGCGTTTGTATTCGTCGAGCGGTTGAATCGGGATGCCCCACCAGACGCCTTCGCGGACGATTTTGCCGGGCAGGATTCCGGCTTTCGAGCCGATAATCGCGCCTTTCAGGACGCGGATGTGGTCGCCGAAACCGACCTGACCGCCGATGACGCAATCGTCTTCGATGGTTACGCTGCCGGAAATTCCGGTTTGCGAGGCGATGACGACGCGCCTGCCGATTTGGACGTTGTGCGCGATTTGGACGAGATTATCAATCTTTGTGCCCGCGCCGATGCGCGTTTCGCCGAGCGCGCCTCTATCGATGCAGGTGTTCGCGCCGATTTCAACATCATCTTCGATAACCACGACTCCGATTTGCGGAAATTTAACGTAGCCCGCCGCGCCGTCGCGGACGTAGCCGAAGCCGTCCGCGCCGACGACGACGCCCGCGTGCAGAATGACCCGGTCGCCGATAATCGAATTATCCTCGATAAAAACGTTCGGGTGAATCGTGCAATTTGCGCCGACGCGAACGTTGTCGCCGATTTTCGCGCCCGCGCGGATTTCGCTCGCCGCGCCGATTTCCGAGTTTTCGCCGACGCAGGTGTACGCGCCGATGAAAACATTTTCGGCGATTTTCGCGCTCGCCGCGATGATTGCGCCCGGATGAATTTCCGGGGCGCGTTTTTTCGGCGCGTGCAGAACGGCGGCGATTTTAGCGAAAGCGAGCTTCGGGTTTTTAACTTGAATCGTCGGGCAGCGAAGCCGCGCGTCGAAATTTTCGGGAACGATGACGCACGCCGCGCCGGTCGTTTTTTCCGGCTCGGCTTTTTCGAGAAAGGCGATTTCGTTTTCCGTCGCCGATTCGAAAGCGGCGACACGAAGCATTTCAACGTCGCTCGCGCCGTTTAATTTTCCGTTGATAAAATCGGCGATTTCCTGAATTTTCATTTTAAAAAAGAAATGTAGGGGCAGGTCTTGTGCCTGCCCGAAGAGCGAGAGCGAATACGCGTTTAATTAAAATCAATCTTGAATATATTCGACGCGCTGGTTCGCGCTCAAGTGCTCATCGGGCAGGCACGCGGGCGTGCCCCTACAATTTTTCTCGCGTTGTTTTATTTTTCCTTCAGATATTTCTCGATTGCCTGCGTCACGGCTTCGCCGTCGGGTTTGTCTTTGGAGCTGAAGCGCGCGACGATTTTGCCTTTTCTATCGACCAGAAATTTATTGAAATTCCACGAAATATCGCCCGCGAAAGCGGGGTTCGTTTCCTTGCTCGTCAGATATTGATAAAGCGGATGCTGGTCTTCGCCTTTGACCGAGATTTTGGCGAACATCGGAAACCGGACTTTGTATTTCGAGGTGCAGAATTCCTTGATTTCCTCGTTCGAGCCCGGTTCCTGACCGCCGAAATTGTTTGCCGGAAAGCCCAAAACGTAAAAGCCCTGCGCTTTGTATTTTTCATAAGTCGCTTCCAGGCTTTCGTATTGCGGCGTGTAGCCGCATTTGCTGGCGACGTTGACGACGAGCAGGACATTGCCCTTGTATTGTTTGAGCTTGACGTCCTTGCCGTCGATGTCTTTCATCGTGAAATCGAGAACGGATTTCGGTTTAAAAGAGCCTTTGCTCAAAGCAACCGTTCCGATTGAAAAAACAATAAGCAGACTGCATAAAATTTTAACGAACATAATTTCTCCTTTAACTGATAACTGATAACTGATAACTGATAGTTGATAATTGATAAATGAGAATCTGATTTTAGTTATCAGTTATCAGTTATCAGTTATCAGTTATTTTGGCAGTTCGCGGCGATTCGGCGGCGTCGGCAATTGATTTTGATTGGTTTTTTCGCCGGTTTCGCTGAAAACTTCCTTCATCGCGCCGATTGCCGAAAGCATATTCGACGTTTCCATCGGCATAAAGATGACTTTCGCGTTGTTGGTGCGCGTCATATCGCGCAAAGATTCGATGTAGCGCGCGGTAATCAGATACTGCGTCGTCTGCGCGCTGTCGCCGATTGCCTGCGCGATTTGCGCGATTGCCTGCGCTTCCGCCGACGTGGCTTTCAAACGTGCCTGCGCCGCGCCGTCGGCGGACAAAATCGCCGATTCGCGTTCGCCTTCCGAGCGCGTAATCGCCGCTTGCTTTTCGCCCTCGGCGCGCGTGATGGCGGCTTGCTTTTCGCCTTCCGCCTGCAGGATTAATGCGCGTCGGTTGCGTTCCGCCGTCATCTGTTTTTCCATCGTGATGCGCACGTCTTCCGGCGGATTGATGTTTTTGACGTCCACGCGCGTGACTTTCACACCCCATTTGTCGGTCGCTTCGTCTAAGATTAGGCGCAGCTTCGCGTTAATCTGGTCGCGGCTGGAAAGCGTGTGGTCTAAATCCATCTCGCCCATCACCGAGCGCATTCCGGTTATCGTCAGCTGGACGATGCCGCCGACCAGGTCGTTGACTTCATAGACGGCTTTACCGGGGTCTGTAATTTGCCAGTAAACGACCGAATCGACGTTTATCGTCACGTTATCGCGCGTAATTACCGGCTGCGGCGGCAAATCTATAAACTGCTCGCGCAAATCAATCGAAGTCGTTCCGGGACGCACGCTCGACCAGTAGACGGCGCGCGGCGATTCGAAAAACGGCACGATAATATTCAAGCCGCTCTGCGCGACGCGATGAAAGCGACCTAAACGCTCAATCAGCAAAACGGTCGATTGCGGCACGATTTTTACCGTCTTCCACGCGACATACAGCAGCGAGAAGAAAAGAAACGCGAGAAAGCCTAAGCCTAAATATCCCATTATGACCTCCAAAGATTTTTCCCTGACGAGCCTGACAAGCGAATTTAGACTAATCATATAGCAAACCCGTTTTTATTTAAAATTCGACCGCAATTTTGCGGAACAAAATTTTTTTTTCGTCGTTGATACTTTTGCGGATGCTTTTACGCATTATCTATTGGAGGCGAGAAAAACGCCATGTATTACAAAGTTATTTCAAAACCGAACCGGAACGCGAAAGTCATCTAGTTTTCAGTTCATTATCCGCTTATATCCGCATTTATCCGCTTAATTCATTCCTATAAAACTTTCGCGTTCCGGTTTATCTTTTCTTAATCAAACAATACACAAAGGCAGAAACGCGACAGTTATGGAGCGTGTCTTCGGAACGCAGAATGCGGAACGCGGAACGATGAATTGCAATTTCTGCGTCTCGAATTCATCGTTCCGCGTTCCGCGTTCATCGTTCAAGACACGCTCCATAACTGTCGCGTTTCTGCCGAAATTTATCATAAAAGCTACAAATAAACAGTTTTTCGGCGTATAATCCAAAAAATATATGACCGTCAAACTTTCCGATATTCAAGACGCCCGCAAAATCCTGCAAGGCATTATCATCCCGACGCCGATTCTCTCGGACGAAAAGCTTTCGCAGGAAATCGGCGCGAAAGCTTTTTTGAAAGCCGAGTGCCTTCAGCGCAGCGGCTCTTTCAAAGTGCGCGGCGCGTATAACAAGATTTCAAGGCTTTCCAAGGAAGAAAAAAAACGCGGCGTCGTCACCGCCAGCGCCGGCAATCACGCGCAGGGCGTGGCGCTCGCCGCGCGCCTGCACGATATTAAAGCGACGATTGTTTTGCCGGAATTCGCGCCTTTGACCAAGATAATAGCGACCAAAGCGCAGGGCGCGGACGTCGTTTTAAAAGGCGCGAGCTTTGACGAAGCCGTCGCTTATTCGCGCGAGCTGCAGGAAAAACACGGCTACACCTACGTTCACGCTTTCGACGACCCGCTCGTCATCGCCGGGCAGGGCACAATCGGCTGGGAAATCGTCGAGGATTTGCCGGAAACGACCGTCGTGGTCGTGCCCATCGGCGGCGGCGGAATCATTTCGGGCATCGCGCTGGCGGCGAAAAATCTTCTGCCGAAGGTGCGCGTCATCGGCGTGCAGGCGGCGGCGGTCGCGCCGTTCAGCAAATCTCTGGCGGAAGGAAAACCCGTGACGGTCGAAGCCGCGCCGACCATCGCCGACGGCATCGCCGTCAAGCGTCCGGGCGAAAAAACTCTGGCAATTATCCGCGAATATGTCGATGAAATAGTCGAAGTTTCCGAAGAAGAAATCGCGCGCGGGATTTTTCACTGCGTGCAGAACAATCGTCTGGTCGTCGAAGGCGCGGGCGCGGCGGGCGTGGCGGCGCTGCTGGCAAAGAAAATCAAAGTCAAGCCGGACGACACCGTCTGCACCGTCCTGTGCGGCGGAAATATCGACGGAAACCTGCTGGCGCGCGTCATCGAACAGGTCATGGTGCGGCAAGGTCGCTATATTATTCTCAAACTCCTCGTCCTCGACCGCCCCGGAATGCTCGCCGCCCTGCTGAATCACGTCGCCGAAACCGGCGCCAACGTCGTCGAAGTCTTCCACCGCCGCGCCATGTGGCTCGCGCCTCTCGGCAGAGTCGGCATCGAGATGGTGCTCGAAGTCCGCGACGAAAAACACGGTCGCGAGGTCAACAAACACCTGGAAAAATGCGGCTACCACGTCGAGCGCGAAGGTCTGGGCGATTGGGAAGATTAGTGTGTAGAATTGATTAAAACGTTTCACTGTCAATTTGCGATAAATTTATTGATGAAAGGCTGAAA